>JBEEHZ010000228.1:0-3448 GCA_041167705.1 Verrucomicrobiota bacterium
GTCCGTCGTAACCGCTGCCCGGAAAATCATTCGTTCCTTGCAACGCGCCTTTTGGGACGCTGTTCTCCGCGATCTCCGTCGTTTTTGGATCGATGTTCCAAACCAGCCAGTGCGTGAACAAACCGACCGGCGCGTCCGGATCGTCCAGGATCAGGGCAAGACTTTTCGCCTCAGCCGGCACCCGTTCGATTCGCAATTCCGGATTAAGATTCTGTCCGTTCTTGCTGAATTTTTCCGGGATTGCCCCACCTTCCTGAAATGCTGAACTGCTGATTTTCATCTTCGCTCCTCCGGCCGCAAATGTGATCACGGTTGCAGCTGCGATGGTACATCCGACAATAATAATTGTTTTCATACTCGAACTTGTTTCGTTAGATCGATCCGCCACCGGACGAATTCGCCGTGGCGAACAATCTCCAATATGTTTTCGCCAACATGACCAAAGACGGTCGCACAATTCGAGAAAAGGTTCTCGCGCTCCTGCGTGCTCCAGATTACCGGCCTCGCGATAGAGATGAAATCGCGCGAGCGCTCGGATTGCAAGGCCGGGACCGCGTTGCAGTGCGGAAAACTTTGAGCGAGCTGGAACGCGCGGGCGAGATCGTTCGCGTTCGCAAGAACCGTTATGTCCTTCCTTCCGAAGCCGATCTCGTGACGGGGAAGTTGTCGATCCACCAGGCGGGCTACGGTTTTCTTGTTCCGGAAAAAGCGGGAGAGCCGGACATTTTCATAGCGGCAGAAAATACCGGGACTGCGATGAACGGCGACCGCGTCGTCGCGCGAATCAGTCGAGATGTGCCGACTCGACGCGCTGAGGATCGACATCGAAGCGAAGGTCGCGTCATTCGAATTCTCGAGCGCGCGCGCGACACCATTGTCGGAACATTGCAACATTCGCGGAACTTTTATTACGTCGTACCGGACGATCCGCGCCTGGTGCACAATGTTTACGTTCAAGTTCCGCCGCGCGCAAAGCTACCGAAAGCACCGGCGAATGGCGACAAAGTCGTCGTTCGTTTGGAGGCGTGGGAATCGCGCCATGTAAATCCGGAAGGCGAAATCATCGAAGTCCTGGGAGCCTCAACTGCGCCCGGCATCGACATGTTGTCGATCATCCGCAAATACGATTTGCCGACCGAATTTCCAAAAGCCGTTCTCGATGAAGCGAATCGAATTCCACAATCGGTCGAACAAAAGCTAATCCGAGGGCGCGAAGATTTGCGCGACCAATTCATCGTCACGATCGATCCGGACGACGCACGCGATTTTGACGACGCGATCAATGTTGAAAAGATCCACAACGACGGCGGTTGGCGACTCGGGGTGCACATCGCCGATGTCTCTGCTTACGTAACTCCGGACAGCGCGCTGGATCGCGAAGCGCGCCGGCGCGGCAACAGCGTTTACTTGCCCGATCGGGTCATTCCGATGCTGCCGGAGCGGTTGAGCAACGGCGTTTGCAGTTTGAACCCGGGTGTGGATCGGCTCACCCATTCGGTTTTTGTCGAGTTCGATAAAAACGGACGCGCAAAAAATGCGCATTTTGCGAAGAGCGTAATTCGCAGCGCGAAACGCCTGACTTACAAGGAGGCCTACGCCATTCTGCAGACGAAACCGAATGGCGAACTGAGCCGGCGACTCCACACGGCGTGGGAGCTTGCCTCGTTGCTGCGCCGCAAACGATTCGAGCAAGGCTCGCTCGACCTCGATTTTCCTGAAGTAAAAGTGCATATCGATGCAAACGGACGGCCGATCCGTTTGGAACGGGTCGAGAACGACGAATCGCATCAGTTGGTTGAAGAATTCATGCTGGCCGCGAACGAGGCGGTCGCGCGCGAACTACGGCATCGGTCGATCGCGACGATTTACCGGGTTCACGAAGATCCCGATCCGGAAAAACTCGGCGAGTATCGCGAATTCATTCTCAGCTTTGGTTATAAAGTCGGCGATCTCTCGCAGCGGAAAGAAGTCCAACGATTTCTGGCTTCCATTCGGAGCAAGCCGGAAGAACAGGCGCTCAAGATCGGTCTGCTCAAAAGTTTGAAGCGGGCGCGTTACGCGGCGCAGCCGCTCGGACATTACGGTTTAGCTAAGGCCAATTACCTCCATTTCACCAGTCCGATCCGACGCTACGCCGATTTGGTGGTGCATCGCACCCTGGCCGAACGTGATTCACCGCGACGATCCAAGATCGACATCGGACAAATCGAATCTCTTGCCGGCCACATTTCGGATACCGAACGAAACGCGGCTGAGGCCGAGATCGAATCGGTCCGGTTAAAGAAGCTTCAGTTCTTTGAGCAGCAGCTGAAGGAGCGCAATCCACAGGTCTTCCGCGCCGCGGTCATGGATGTTCGAAATTACGGACTAATGGTCGAGTTGCCGGACGCTCTCATGACTGGTGTCGTCCACGTTTCCACGCTGAGTGACGATTTCTACCGCTTCGACGCGGTCCAACGCCGCCTGGTTGGCCGCCGGACAAACCGGCGTTTTTCAGTCGGGGATGAAATTCGAGTTTTCGTCGCGCGTGTCGACACCTTTAAACGTCAAATCGACTTCGCCATCGCTGATCAGAGCGCGAAAAAGAGCGCGCGACGGCGTTAGTCCATTACCGAAGCGGTTGTCGACAACGCCGTTCTGGGCGCGCTTTTTCCTCAAAAATACTGCTTCCCTTTTCGACGCCGACCGGCCTAAACTCCGCGGCTTTTTTCAAACATGGATAATCTCATCGAGGCGAGGGAACTGCAGATCGAGCGCAAGCATTTCCACGTGGAATTCCGTGAGAACGATCGCGGCAAATTCCTTCGCATCACTGAGGAAGCACACGGTCGCCGTAATACCATCATCGTCCCGAGCACGGGCGTGGAGGAGTTTACCGCCGCGATCGACGAAGTAATCGACCACGCCGAGCGCGCCCCGGCTTAAGCAACGCGTCGCTTCGCTGATTTCCGCGCCGTCCGTTGACACACGCGAGAGCGCAGAATTAGGTTGGCAACTCTCCAGTCGGAGAGACTTCATGGCTAAAAAAGGACAATCGACGACTCGAACATCGACAACGAAGGGGCGCGCTAAGGCAAGGAAGTCAAAAACGCCGAAATACGTTTATTACTTCGGCGATGGTCGCGCTGACGGCACCGGCAAGATGAAACCGTTGCTCGGCGGCAAAGGCGCGAACCTGGCCGAAATGACCAGGATCGGTCTGCCTGTCCCCCCGGGGTTTACGATCACGACTGAGGTCTGCAGTTACTATTACGCGCACAACCGCACTTATCCGGCGTCGCTCCAAGCCGAGATCGACAAAGGCGTGGCGAATATGGAGCGGATAATGGGGACGAAACTCGGCGATACCAAAAAGATGCCGTTGCTCGTGGCGGTACGGTCGGGCGCACGCGATTCCATGCCGGGCATGATGGATACGATTTTGAATCTTGGCCTCAACGACGAGACG
>JBEEHZ010000229.1:0-8716 GCA_041167705.1 Verrucomicrobiota bacterium
CAAAATTGCTACCGTTGCCGGCCGATTGGGAAAAATATCGCCCTCGCGCGAGTTCGGCCTAACGATTAGCGCGATGACAGCCGGCGCCCGCACATTCAGCATTGAGGATGCGTTACTTGATCCGCCGGCGCTGTCTCCGCCGCCGTTGCGCCACGCGCTATTTGTTTCGCTGATCGCGCTCGCGGCGCTGCTTCATCTGACGACCATGGGCTGGGGAGATCTCTACAATCACACCGAAGGGCAGTATGCCGGCGCGGCGCGCGAAATGATTCAAACGCATCAGTGGCTCTGGCCGACCAACGACGGCCTGCCGCGATTGCCGAAACCGCCGTTGCTTTACTGGCTCATCATCGGCTCTTTCAAAATTTTCGGGATCAATTCCACGGCCGCACGTCTGCCAATCGCGTTGGCGTCGATGGCAAGCGTGGCGCTCACATTTCTGATCGGCGAAAAGTTGGGAGATTACTGGCGGGGATTTTTTGCGGGCCTGATTTATCTTTGCAGCTGCGGCACAGCGTTGCTCGGGCACGTTATCATGCCCGAACCGGTGTTCAGCGCTTTTATCGCCGGCGCAATTTTCTGCGGAGTGTGCGGTTATCAACAGCGACGCGGACGCGCTCTTCGGTTTCTCGGTTTCTGGGTTTGCTGCGTCCTGGCCTGCCTCACCAAAAGTTTGCTTGGCTTAATTTACCCGCTCGCAATTTTTATTTTCCTCGGATTTTTTTATCGCGAAGCGCGTCTGCGCTTCCGTCGCCTTTTTCATTGGGGGTATATCTCGATCTTTGTCGTTCTGTTTGTGCCGTGGTACATCGCGACCGAACGGCATTTCCCCGGATTTTTGCAGCAACTTTTCCGAGTAGAATGGCTTGGACATTTGCGTTCTTTTTCCCATGTCCCGGGGAGCGATAACGGAGTCCCGCCGCTTCAATTTGTTTGGATGCACCTGGTCTGGTGGTTCCCGTGGTCGGTTGCAATTGCTCCGGGAGCGATCTTTGCCTGGCGAAGAGTCATTCGACCACGAGAGTTGGAATTTTCCGAGGCGTTGCCGTTGTGTTGGATGGCAGTGGTTTTTCTACCGCTCCTGATCATCGGCCAACGTCAGGATTATTATTCCATGAGTATGTGGAGTGCTTTCGCAATTTTTGCCGCGACCGCATGGGAGAGAATATCGCAACGGTGGCAAATTGTCGGCCCGAGCATGGTCGGACTAACGGGTGTCGCTGCAGGTTTGGTGGCGCTCCTCCAGCCGCATTTCATCCGAGCGAACGAAAGTCGCGGCGAAAACGAAGATGGAAGCTGGACAACATGGGACGCATTGCAAACGCTGCCGCCCTCGGCCTGGGACATTTTGCGTCCCATGCTCGCGGTGGTCGCTGTTTCTCTAATCGTTGCGTCGATCATCGCTGTCTATCTGGCAGCGAAACGTCGGCCGCGACTCTGCCTGAGCGTTTTGGCCGCGGCGATGGTGCCAATTACCCTTTCGCTCGCGGACGGCGTGGCGCAGATGGCGCCGCAATTTTCACTTGCCGATGCGGCTCGTTTTTTAGAGAGCCGGCTCGGCGACAAAGATGCGGTGGTTTACGAAGGCGAACTCGATGACGCGAGCAGTCTGGTATTTTATTTGCACCGTCACTTTTATTTGGTGAACGAGCCCGCTGACGACGAGATGCACATTACCGGCGGCACGAGCATTTCCGTTAACGAGGAGGCGATCTTGCGCCATTGGGGAGATCCGCAGGGGATTTTTTTGATCATCGAACAAGAGCGAATCCCGCATTGGCAGCAGCTTTTGACGGCGCGCTTTCATATCTATCACCAGATGATGTCGAGCGGTCGATTTGTTGTCCTGAGCAATCAGTTATAGCCGGGCCTTCCGAAGCAGAGCGAAAGTGCATTTGAAAAATCCCGTCTTCGGGCTAGCTTTGGCGCTCATTTTCGCCCTATGTCACAGCACCGAAGTCTCAGAGGAGCCAGCACGATTGTCGCGAAACGCAATGTTCTAAAGCGTTTCGAGCGGGTCGAACTGCTCAAGAAACGCGGCCAATGGAAAGAAGGTCGCAAAGTTGTCGGTCTTCCCAAAACGAAGCCGGACGCCTGATGCGACTGTGGAGCAGTTGAGATACTGAGTGGTTGAGTGCTGCAGCTCAACTTCTCAACGATTCAACCTCTCAACTTCTGCCATGCGCTTGAATCGGTTCCTTGCCGCAGCCGGCATCGGTTCGCGGCGGCAATGCGATGAGCTAATCGCGGCCGGACGCATCAGCATCAACGGCCGTGTTTGCACAAATTTCAGCGCGCAACCAAGCGAGCGCGATCATGTGAAGGTCGATAGCAAGCTCGTTCATCTCGAGCGCGCGATGACAATTGCGTTTCACAAACCGGCCGGATTTGTTTCGACCAGAAGCGATCCTCACGCGCACGATACGATCTTCGATTTGCTGCCACCAAAGTTCCCCCGTCTTTTCAATATTGGCCGCCTCGATGCCCAGAGCGAGGGATTGCTTCTGTTAACGAACGACGGCGAGCTCGCACAGCAACTCACTCACCCGCGCTTCAAAATCGAGAAAGAATACGAGGTGACATTAGATCGACCATGGGACAGTGCGCATGCGCAGAAACTTGTGCGCGGAATCTTTCTCGATGGTCAACGCGCGCAAATTGCGCGGCTTCATTCCGTCGGTCCGACGAGAATTCGCGTTGTCTTGCGCCAGGGAATTAATCAGCAGATCCGGCGCATGTTTTATGCGGTCGGTTACGAAGTGAAACGGCTCATCCGGGTGCGAATTGGAAATCTGCGCCTGGGCGATTTGCCGCGCGGACATTGGCGGGCGTTGAGTAAATCCGAGCTTAGCGCTCTAACCAGGACGCCTAAAACAAACCGTGCGGGCGCGAGAGCAAGTAAATCCAGTTCAACAGCAACAAAATGACGGCGAGGAGACGAAGAACAATTTTTTGCGCCGGAGTCAACTGGACGACGCGCAACCGCGGCGCGCGAATTACCAAAACGGCGAAAGCATAAACGTCGAAGATTGACAATCCGCTCAAGAAAAGAAAGACGAGCGGGTTCCATTTCCATGCGCTCCAGAAATCTGCATGGAAAAAAGCGATCGCCGAGCGGGTCGCGCCGCAAGTGACGCACGGGTGACCGGTTACCGCCAGAAAAATGCAATGTGGCCAGGGCAATCGAAGCGCAAACCAGCCGGCGGCAAGCGCCAGCGACCCCAGCGACACCGTCAACCAAATTAACTCGTGATCGAGCTCATTCGGCGCGAGATGGCGGCGCGTCAGTTGCACCGCCATAGCTCAATGGTTCGCATGCATGAGGGCGCCAAATCCGCCGAGCATCAATACACAGAGGAATCCACCACAGCAGCAGACAACCACCGGAAGCAAGACAGCCAAGACAGCCCGGCCGGTATCGGTCTCATGCGCGCGAGCAAGGCCGATACAACGAAGGACAATGTCCCATATTCCTGCGATCACGCCGCCGCAGAGCGGGACAACCATCAATGGAATGACTGATCCGCTGGCAAAACAAACTACTCGAAATGTCGTTTCAAACGGCTGTTTTGCGCCGCCTACGATCATTAAACAAACATGCAAAATGGCGGCGTTGAAAAAAACGCCGATCGCAACTAGGACTGGAACAAAAATTATCAGGATCACGCCGCCAATGCTCGCCCCGACCAGATGGGCCAGAGGATTAGGCCTGTTGGCAAACATTCCAAGTGATTGAAACACTAGCTGGTAGACGAAATAGAAGACCAACCCGAAGCTTCCGCCGATCATCGCGTAAAAGAGTGGCTCACCCAGTCCGCCTTCGCGTCTCATCGCAGTAAAAGCCTCGCTCGGGCGGGTCAAGACCATCTGCAACGTCTCAATGAATGCGGAAAAGAGTCCCTTGCTATGTCGCTCGTCCCACGGCAAACCGCTTCGCGGCGCAGATGTCGATCCTGTACTTGGATCGATCATCGCCGGAGCGGTTGGAGATTGAGGAGGGGGTGGAACGCTTCCAGCCGGGGCGGCGGCAAGATCCTCGGCGAACTCCGTAAATTGCGAAAGCGGTTGCCAACTCGCCATTCCTTCGCGCCACCCAAGATCAGTCGGAAGAAAGCGACCGGCGCGAATTCCTTCGCGAACCTGTTCCTCCGGAAATGCGCCCAGACTTGTTGCGCCCCGATTAACGTGAATCATCGCCATAATCCGGCGTTTTAGTGAGCGCTGCCGGCAAAGTCAATGCGCGTTCCGCGCCCGTGATTCGTTAAATCATTACATCGTAACTCGAGTCGAATCTCGATTCACGAATCTCGAATTACGATTGTGAATCGAAGCGATTCGTCTTTTCAGGCGAATCGAGTGCGCGCCAGAAATACCAGGCCGCAACTGAACGATGAGGTCGCCATTTTTCGCCCAGTTTCATCAGCTGCTTCGGTTTGGGAAGTTTTCTCCTGCCAAACGTTTTCGCGAATCCTTTGCGCACACCGTAATCGTCCACCGGCCAGACGTCGGGGCGGCCGAGATCGAAAAGGAGCAGCATCTCGACGGTCCAACGTCCAATCCCGCGAACGGTCGTCAGGCGCGCGATGATTTCTTCGTCGCTCATTTTCGCCAATCTGCGCGTGCTTGGCACCGTTCCGTCAATCGTTTTTGCGGCCAGATCCTTGACCGCGGCGACTTTGCTTCGCGAAAGTCCGGCACCGCGTAATTTTTCATCGGGCGTTGTCAGGACCTGTTTTGGATCGAGATACTTTCGGCGCGGATAGAGCGCGCGGACGCGTTTCCAAATAGTTGCGGCAGCTTTTCCACTTAATTGTTGATAGGCGATCGATTCGGCGAGCGCGTCGAACGGCCTCATTGAGTTTTCCGGCTTAACATTGTAACGCAACGAGCGCGCAATGAGTTTGGCCATCCGCGGATCGGTCGCCGCGAGATGTCGATGCGCCGCGTTGTGATTGGCCATGTCGATCTAAATAAAATGACGAAGCTCGAATGTCGAATGCCGAAACAATGACGAATGTTCGTCATTTGGATTTCGTCATTTAACCATTGGCCTTGCTCGCTGCGTCGTTTTCGATTTCATGCTCAGTATGGCCGAAAACACAAAGCTGACCTGGTATGGGCAATCGGGCTTCAAAATCGTCACGCCGGGAGGAAAAACGCTCCTGGTCGATCCGTGGCTGACCAATCCCGTTTTCAAAAATGGCAAAGATGAATTGGCTGCTCTGAAAGACATCGATCTCATTTTGCTTTCACATGGGCATTCCGATCACGTCGGGAACGCAGTTGAGATCGGTGAAAAAACTGGAGCAAAGCTGGTGGCGAACGCTGATCTCTCGGCGGCGATGGTGAACGTCCTAGGTTATCCGGGCACACAAGCAGACAGCGACACGACCGGGCACATCGGTGGACAGCTGACGTTACTCCATGGCGAGGTAACGGTTTGCTTTGTTCCGGCATGGCACGGGTCGACGGTCCGGAAAGATGAAACTTCGCCGCCGGTCGCCGCAGGAATGCCGACTGGGCTTGTCATATGCATTCGCAATGGACCGACGATTTATCACACCGGCGACACCGGGTTTTTTTCCGACATCGCGCGCGTTTCAGATTACAACAAGATCGACATCATGCTGGTTTGCATCGGCGATCATTTCACCATGGGGCCGGTCCGTGCCGCCGACGCGGTAAAACTGGTCGGCCCGGGAATGGTAATTCCGATGCACTACGGCACGTTTCCGGCTTTGACCGGAACGCCGAAAGCGTTTGGGGAGGAATTAAAAAAGCGAGGCACAAAAACAGAGCTACGCGTAATGAAGGTGGGAGAAACGATCACAGTCTGAACAACGAACGACGAATCGGTGCGGGAAAAATGATTTGAAGCAATCGCAATCAAAGTCGTCGAAGAAAAAAGCGAAATGGGAATTTTGGGAGATGGGGCTGCATTGGTTGAGAACCTCGTTCCAACCGGGTTGATCATGGTTGCGAGTAAACTGATAGAAACGCCGGTCGGCCTGGCTGACGTGGCGACACGACTTGTCGAAGCACTGGCGATTAATTCGATCACTGAGAAAACGCGGCGCGGGCGATGCGTTATCGTCAAGCGCCGTAATCTTCACAGCCAGCAGTTAGCCGACCTGACCAATCTTTATTTTCGCATGGCCGACATTCCGATTCGCTTCTGGAGTAAGGTGGAAGATTGGCAGCGCTGGGAAGTTGACTGCTTCGAGATGCTCAATGGCGATCGTTTCCACGCGCGCAAGTCCGGCGCACGAACTGTGGTCGCCGATAAACTGCCAGGCGAAAGTTTATGGGAGCATCTGAACCGCGGAACGCTTACTCGAAAAATCTTGCGGGCATCGGCAGCCGAGTTTCGCCGCGCTCATCAATTTTGGAGCGATCATTTCCAGGGCCGTTGGTCTCACGGCGATGGCACCAGTCAAAACGTGCTTTATGACGCGAGCACGAACCGCGCACGCTTGATTGATTTTGAAATTGTCCATGATAAGCAGCTCGCCACAACAGCCAGACAAGCGGACGATTTGCTCGTCTTTTTACTTGATATGGTCGGGATCGTGTCGACCCGTTGCTGGATTCCTTTTGCGACAACTTTTCTCGAAGCATACGGCGATCGCGAGGTGGTCGCGCAACTTAGAAGGCAGCTCGATCTTCCCGGCGGACTGGCTTGGATCTGGTGGGGAGTGCGGACCAATTTTACCAATCCGGCAAAAGTGAAGCGACGACTGGCAAGTCTGAGTCGGGCAATCGGCAAAATGAAATTCTACGACGGCGCAGGCTCAGTCCGCGCTCGCAGCAAACGGCGGCCCTCAAGCAGTTGCCAGCAAATCACGCCCGGGATGCCGAGAGCGAGTTCGCGCACTCGCGCGATCAAAGATAGAGCGAAAGCCGTGTCTCCCGGTATTCCAAGAAGATTGCCGACTACTAGGTAGCCGCCTTCCTGCACGCCGATTCCGGCGGGCACGGCAAACGCGGCCGACCGAATCGTCATCGCCATGCTTTGCAGAATGATCGCGTTCACGATTGTCGCGTGGAGATTAAGCGCCCGGAGCGCGATCCAGATTTCTCCTGAATTCAAAATCAGCGAAAGGATCGTCCAGGCGCAACATCCGATCACGGCCCGCCGATTTGCGTAGAGCGAACGAACAGTTTCGTCCAGCGCCTCGCCGCTTTGCACGAGCGATTGCCATTCGGGCGAATTCGCCAGCTTAGCGATCATCCGGGCAAGAAATCGAAACATTCCGCGCCGTTGCACAAAATAAAATCCGCCGACCGCGGCCACGCCAACGAGCGTGCCGATTATCGTTGGGCCGACAAAATTCTTTTGCCCGGTTACTTCAACCAGCAGCACGATTCCGAGCAACGTAAATGCGGCCTGGGTGAAAACACCCAGCGTTAGATCGACAAGCACCGTCCCGGCCGCGACCGGCAGCGGCGCGCCATTGATCGCCGCCAATCGCGCGCGGACAATATCTCCGCCGACGGCAGCCGATGGCACCAGGGTGCTGACCGATTCGCCGATCCAGCGCATCCAATAAATTTTTCGCAATTGTGGCCGCTCACCTTTCGGAAACAGAACCCCCCACGCCAGCGAATCCAGGAATATCGGCACAAAAAAATGGTAAGCGATCACCGCAAGAATTGCCCAACCAGCAGTCGCAATAGCGCTCCCAACCTGCGCTACTCCTTCGCGAATCAACAATCCGGTGAAGAGCGCAACACCGGCAAAGGCGAGGAAATAAAAAGTTAGACGAATCCTGCTCGGGATTTTCATGTTTCAACAGCTCGCGATCGAGCGAACGCAATCGGGATGCTAACACGAACGCTGCCGCGAGTATCCGCGGATGGATAAGAAACGCTAAATCAGCGAATTGGAAGCAGTCGGAACCGGAGCTTCAGCCTGGACTGGAATGGGAATAGGCACCAACTCAGGCGTCGGCTCAGGCAGGACATTGGCAATAACCGGTGCGACAAACGCCCGGCGCAATGGACGCGACACCAACAGACAAACGGTCAGCCAACTGGTGCCAAGAAACATTCCGGCGAGCACGTCGGTCACATAATGCGCGCCGAGTGCGATCCGACTGAACCCAACCAGAACAACGACGAGAATCGCGGCGGCAAAGACCAACGCTCGGCCACGCCGGCCTTTAATCAGCGGAAAAATAAAGAGCGCGAGCTGTCCGTAAAGCAGCGTGGCGCCGATGGTGTGGCCGCTGGCAAAACTGTAACCCGACCAATCGACAAACCAGCCATCGACAAATGGACGATGTCGATGCACTAAAATTTTAATCCACTCGTTTAAGAGCATTCCGCCCGGGATGGCTACAACCATCATCACAAGCGACGGCCACCAGCGTTTAAAAACGAAAAACAGGACCGCGATCGAAAGGACGATGGCAATCCACTCGCTCGAGCCGAATTCGGTGATACCTCGAAGTACGCTCACGAATGTAGGCGTCAGGTGAGCGTGAAACCAGAGGGCTACGCCGCGGTCGATTCCGGCAAGCGGATTTGCTATCGCTAGATGGGGGTTTGTCACAAAAGAGCCATATAAACTAAAGCAAATCGGAAGCCAGTCAACCGAGAGCGCATTTTCTTGCGATCAAAATAAGGCCAAAAATCCGGGCGCATTGTAATCCTCTGGATCGTCACTTGCTGAGAAAGCCAGAATACGATACACCGAGATTAGCCGGACCAAACG
>JBEEHZ010000230.1:0-3062 GCA_041167705.1 Verrucomicrobiota bacterium
GCTCTGGCATTTTCTTACATTCCTTCGTCTTCGCAGGCTTACGAGACGCTGCTCTTCATTACGAACGACGCCCCGTTCGGCAGCTTTCTGCGCGGACTCCATTACTACGGCGCTTCCGCCATGGTGCTGATGATCGGGGCGCATATGGCGCAAACCTTTTTGTTCGGCTCCTACAAATTCCCACGCGAAATGACCTGGTCGACCGGCGTCCTCTTGCTTGCCTTCACCCTTGGGATGGGATTTACCGGCCAATTGCTGCGCTGGGATCAAACGGCTGCGTGGTCGGTAGTAGTAGCGGCCGAACAAGCCGGCCGCGTTCCCTTGATCGGCGATTGGGTGGCGCGCTTTATTTTGGGAGGCAACGCCATCGGCGGCGCCACCTTGAGCCGCTTTTTTGCCATCCACGTCTTCGTGCTTCCCGGTATCATGTTCGCTTTTATCGGCCTGCATGTCTGGCTCGTCATGCGCCATGGTATTTCGGAGCCGCCGACCGCCGGTAAGCCGGTTAACCCAGAAACTTATCGCAAGGAATATCAGGAGCTCCTCGAGAAAAGCGGCCGTCCATTTTGGCCCGACCTGGCCTGGCGAGATGTCATCTTTGGCACAGGGCTCATCCTGGCGATCGTCCTGTTAGCGTTCTTCATCGGCCCGCCCGCGCTCGACAAGCCTCCTGATCCGAGCGTGCTCCAGGCAGATCCGCGTCCCGACTGGTATCTTCTCTGGTACTTCGCCCTGCTCGCGCTGATCCCGCCCCAAATCGAGGGCTACCTCATGATTCTGATGCCGGCCCTTATCGGCATCATGCTGCTAATTATTCCCGTGCTAAATAACAGGGGCGAGCGCGCTGCGTCTCGCCGCCCATGGGCAATTGCCGTTGTCTTACTGTCCGTCATAATGATTGGCTCGCTCTGGGTTGTGGGACAGCAATCGCCTTGGTCGCCAAATTTTGAAGCTTTGCCGCTCACCGAAAAAGTTATCGGCGCGACGAGCGGACCGGTCTTTGAAGGAGGGCGGCTTTTTCACGACAAGGCCTGTCTCAGTTGTCATTTGATCCAGGGCTATGGCGGTCGTCGCGGGCCCGATCTCACCTATGTCGGAGACAAACTTACGCGAGATAATATTATCATCCGCATCGTCAACGGGGGCGGTAATATGCCGGCGTTTGGCGGCTCGCTGAAGCCGCAAGAGATCGACGCGTTGGTGGCTTTCTTGGAGTCGCGCAAGCGCCCAATTCGACCTCAGGATCGATCGCCGATAGCACAAAATTAACTTGTTCAATCATGGCCCTACGCAAATTTCTTCGCGCTTTAGCATTGCACACGAAACAGGTAGCGATGAATACTGCTGCCTAGGCGACTAAACCCCATGACATCGCTCACTGGCTTGCTCTCAAAATGGCCGCTCGTTCGGCAAATTCGTGAGCGGGCCGACGGCACCGGTTTGGAAGCGATGTCGGACAAGACACGCGCGATGCATGCGCGGATCGACAATGCGCAAGTAGCGCGTTCGATTTGCCCGTACTGCGGAGTCGGTTGCGGGCAACTCATCTTTCACAAGGATGGAAAACTGATCTCGATCGAAGGCGATCCGGAGAGTCCGATCAGCCAGGGAAATCTTTGCCCGAAAGGCGCGGCTTCTTATCAATTGCTAACTCACGATCGCCGCGAGACGAAAATGAAATATCGCGCACCGCGAGCGAAAGAGTGGACGGAACTTCCGCTTGATCGCGCGATGGACATGGTGGCGGACCGCATTTGGGAATCGCGCAAGCGGACGTTCGTGCACAAGAACGAAAAGGGCGCGACCATCAATCACACCACGGCGATCTGCCATCTCGGCGGTGCCACGCTCGATAACGAAGAAAATTATTTAATCCGGAAACTATTCACTCTTGGCCTGGGGATGGTGTGCATATCCAACCAGGCACGGATATGACATAGCAGCACGGTGCCCGGTCTGGGCACCTCCTTCGGCCGGGGCGGAGCTACGACTGCGCAACAAGATCTCGCCAACGCCGATTGCATCTTAATTGAGGGCTCGTCCATGGCGGAGGCGCACCCGGTCGGCTTCCGCTGGGTGATGAAGGCGAAGGAGCGCGGCGCAACCATTATCCATGTCGATCCAAGATTTTCGCGCACGAGCGCGCTGGCCGATATTTGGGTGCCGATGCGCGCCGGCGGCGACATCGCGTTTCTCGGCGGGCTCGTCCGCCACATCATCGAGAACAATCTTTTCTTCCGCGATTACGTAGTGCACTTCACCAATGCATCCTGCATTTTGCGTGAAGATTTTCGCGACACGGAAGAAGGAGCAGCCGGCTTTTTCTCCGGGTGGAACGAAGAACAACGCGTTTACGACAAGAAGAGCTGGGCTTACAACGGCGAGGGCGGCCTCAGTTTTCCGGAACGCGATCCGACCTTGCAAAACCCGCGCTGCGTTTTCCAAACGTTACGCCGCCATTTTGCTCGCTACACGCCGGAGATGGTGGAGAAGATTTGCGGTATCTCGCCGGTGCTGTTTCACAAGGTTGCGGACGCGCTTGTGGCCGCATCCGGTCCGGACAAGACCGCGGCGATTTGTTATGCGCTCGGCTGGACGCAACATTCCAAAGGCGTGCAGATCATTCGTACCGCCGCGATCCTGCAACTGTTGCTCGGCAACATCGGCCGACCGGGTGGGGGGATTCTCGCGCTTCGCGGTCACGCATCGATTCAAGGTTCTACCGACATTCCAACGCTCTACGATATTTTACCCGGCTATCTACCGATGCCGCGCGGCGATGGTAGTGAGGAGACGCTGCGCGATTATTTGGCCCATCAGACAAAGCCGACCGGTCTTTGGAATAATTTTCCAGCCTACTTCATTAGTTTGTTGAAGGCGTACTACGGCAAGAACGCGACGTCTGAAAACGACTTCGGCTATAACTGGGTCCCGAAGATCACCGGGAATCATTCGTTCTTCGAATATCTCTACGACATGGCCGACGGAAAAATGGAAGGCATGTTCATGATGGGCCAGAACCCGGCGGTCGCGGCGGCAAACTCGCGGTTCCAGCGAACGTC
>JBEEHZ010000231.1:0-4591 GCA_041167705.1 Verrucomicrobiota bacterium
AAACACAACGTTTCGAATTTCATTTTTCTGCCGGAAGACAGACTCGATTTCGTTTTTCATTTCGCATCGCCGGCCAGCCCAATCGATTATCTCGAATTGCCGATCCCGACCTTGAAGGTTGGCGCGCTCGGCACGCACAACGCGCTTGGCCTCGCGAAAGACAAAGGAGCATCCTTTATTTTAGCATCGACATCGGAATGCTACGGAGACCCGCTCGTTCATCCGCAGAAGGAAGACTACTGGGGCAACGTAAACCCGATCGGGCCGCGCGGCGTTTACGACGAGGCCAAGCGTTTCGCCGAAGCGATGACGATGGCGTATCACCGCTATCACAAGGTTGACACCAGGATTGTGCGCATCTTTAACACTTACGGCCCGCGCATGCGTTTGCGTGACGGTCGGGTGGTGCCGGCATTCATCGGTCAGGCCTTAAACGGAAAACCACTCACCGTTTTCGGCGACGGCTCGCAGACACGCTCGTTTTGTTATGTGTCGGATTTAATCGACGGAATTTTCAAACTGGCAATGAGCGATTTTCACGAGCCGGTCAACATCGGCAATCCGCGCGAGATGACGATCAAGCAATTCGGCGAGGAGATTATTCGGATCACCGGCGCAAGATCGACAATTGAATATAAGCCACTGCCGGAGGACGATCCGAAAGTGCGGCAGCCGGACATTTCGCGCGCGAAAAAAGTTCTCGGGTGGGAACCAAAAGTTCAATTCGACGAAGGAATCAAGAAGACGATTGAATATTTCCGGAATGCGTTAAAGGGTGCTGGCTCGAACTGAAACAAAGCCCGCCGTGAGCGCCCGATGCATTCTTGTCTGCGGTACTCTCCTTTTGTTGTTTGCGAACGGGGCGAATGCCGCGAGGTACCAGCGCACGCAAGACGGAAAAACCCTCGTTTGGAATAGTCTGCGTGGAGTGGCCCAGGAAGTAACCTGGTCGGGCGCTCGCGATTCAGATGGATATGCGACCGGGGAAGGTACCCTGACATGGTATCGCCTTGGAAAATTCATCAACAGCTATCCCGGCAGAATGGTCCACGGAAAGGTCGAGGGACCTGTCATCAGGGAACAGGGACAGACAAGATTGCAGACCAATTTCGTCAATGGAGAGAAAGCCGGCGGTTGGTCGGAACCGGGATCGACTGTAGCTCATAGTCCAACTCCTGCACCTACGGAACAACGCCCTAAAATTGCTGAGCCGAAGCCTACCGAGGAACCATCATTCGAGCCTTCACCACTGCCAATGCCATCACCATCACCATCGCCAACCCGATCGGCGACTCCGACCCCAACACCAAGACCGACGCCAAGGGCTAAACCAACATCGACACCAATGCCTTCGCCAACAATGTCGTCTTCGCCAACGCCGACACCCTCGCCAAAACCCACGGCGACACCGATAACGACACAAACGCCAACGCCGAAACCATTACGCTCATCGATGCCATCGCCCGTTGAGCAACCGGCCAAGAAAGATTTTCGTCTCGATTCCGTCGTCGGAGGGCGAGTCGACGAGTCTCTCCAGTTAGGCAGTCCACCGTCCTCATTACCAAGTCCCGCTAAAACCTTGCCGCGACCTAGGCCATCGGCGTCGTCGCCAATTGCGCAAAGCGCATCGCCGGCCGCCAGTCCACCGGGAGTCGATCCCACCGAAAAGCATCGGATGATTGAAGAACTCAGAAAACAAACCGAATCCGTTCTCGTTCAAGTGCGCGACGCGACTGGGAATTTCCGCGATGTGGATCGACTCGAAGCCATGAAAAATCTACCAGCGCCAGTCTCAGTCAGCGTCACTGTTCTGACCGCTCGAGCAGAGGCTTTTCGCATGACGGTGGGATACGAGGTAGCGGCTTACGAATGCCTGGCCGAAATGGAAGCAGTCGAAGCGCTTGCTCTGCTCGATGAAATCACGCGCGATATAGTCGCCAAGGACACACCGGTTGCGCGTAAGAAATTATCGGCTTTTCTCAAGCGCTATCATGAACCGACTGCTGATAATCAGAAACCATTATCGCGCTATCTGAATTCAGTGTTGTCATTGTGTAATCGATTAAAGAACGAGGCCGAGACGCATTTGCCGCGAGCCCAATCGCTCGGCTCAGCCGGAAAAACAAGCGAAGCACTCCGAGAATATCAGGAGATTTATCGGATCTACCCAAATCCAATTACTGCGGAAAGGATCCGCCAACTCGAAGCCCAACCACGCTAGTCTCGATCCCTGAATCGAAATTAAGAGAGGGCCATCGAAATGTTTTCGACAATCGTTGAAAGGGGCGAGAACGTCATTAGCGATGTATGAAGGTCGGAGTCATCCGTTACTGAGCCGCGCGAAATTCGCCCGCCGGGTCGCGCGTCATCTTCTGCTCGCGCTTTTTTTGATCGGTGTGGCGCTAGGTCTGGGCGTGGTTGGATACCATTCCATCGGAGAGTTGAGCTGGATCGATTCGCTTTTGAACGCTTCGATGATTTTGGGAGGCATGGGCCCGGTCGATCCGCTTCATTCGGATGCGGCAAAGCTTTTCGCCTCGTTTTACGCCTTGTTTTCGGGACTCGCTTTCATTGGCATTGCGTCGCTCATGATCGCGCCCTTCGCGCACCGGCTCCTCCACCGGTTCCACGTCGAAGGGAAGTGAAAGTGCGCAACCATTCGACCGTTGAGAGGTTAATTAATACAGACATAAGATTTAACTGGCGCTTCTGCCTTTTTGGATATGAATTGTAACAACATGAAGCGGGCGATTCTGGCGGGGATTGGTCTTATCGGGGCGTGCGTTTCAGTCTCTGCGCAGCAGCCATTCGACTCCGTTTCTACGTTCATGCTCTATCGGCCCGAGATTTTCACGAGTGTCGACAGCTCAGATTTGGTTCGCGAACTGCCAATGACCAAATTCCTGGACGGCCGACTACCAGGTTCTACAGCTTTGGGTCGCATGGGAACGGCGCCGGTCACGAATTTTCCGATGGCCTTGGTGAGCGCTGAGCCACGGCACAAGGGGAACTCCATTTCGGGGCCGGTGAAAGATCCGAAAGATGGAAAAGATTATTCGTCGACCGAATCGCTGGCGATGGAAAAAGCGTCGCTTGCCTGGACCGGCGGCGAGATCGGTTTCTACTACGGACACTCGAGCGGCAAGTTCGGCGGCGACGAATTTGGCAGCTATATTACTGGCGGCGTCGGCAACGACCATTTGCAAATCAACGTCGGCGCATCGCAGCAGGAATTTAACGGCCGCCTTCCGCGCTGGCGGCCTTAGTCTCCGAAACGGCCCGCGTGGAAGATTCCTTTCAGCCTTCAGCTGAAATTGCGAGCCCCGCAACGTCGTCTGATCTAAGCGAAATCAAATGTCCGGTCTGCGGAGCAATTGCAGTGCAGGAGAAGTGCAAAGTGATTTGTCGCAGCGAGAAGTGTCGCGGCCGCGTGGTGGTGAATTGCTCTGAGTTCTGAGGCCGACGCCCTTTCCCTCGTAGAGAAGGAACGGTTTGCGGCGGAATCGTGAATTCTTAAACGCATACGTCCGGTTGTGTGTTAAAAACGATTTCGATGCAGTAGAACGCTATGAAAAAGAAACCTCGTCGGTCGGTTTTTCCCCATATCCGCGCGTTGGTCGCGGTATTGCTTTTTGGCGTTGCCATATGCCTCGCGAAATTCAGTTTCGCGCCTCCTGGAGCGCTCGCCTTTAAGACTGGGCGCGTTGATCGGGATCAGCGCGAACGTTACATGCCGGTTCCCGGGGGCGAACGGGACGATCTTAACCGGATGGAAGAGGAATGGAACAATCGTCTGACTTATCCGACCGGCACTTTCAATCCGGCCTGGTTGCGGGTGGCCGCTGTGCAAGATTCGGCTATCACTCGCGCAATTCCGACTGGAGTTCCTGTGAAGAGCGCAGATCTGGCCAATTCGCCGCTGGCACTTAGCTCCAGCGGTTTTACCGCGCTCGGTCCGGCGCCATTGCAAATGACCGGCTGCTCGGGCTGTTATGATTACTCAAAAACAGAGGGCCGGGTAAACACCATCGCGGTCGATCCAACCACAACGACTAACGGCAGCATCGTTGCTTACCTCGGATCAGTTGGCGGCGGCGTCTGGAAGACAACCAACTGTTGCAACAGTTCGACTTCGTGGAGCGTCACCACCGATGAGCCGCTCCTCTCGACCATTACTATCGACTCCATCACCATCGACCCGAACAATCACAACACGATCTATGCCGGCACGGGCGACTTAAACTTTGGTTCATTCTCGATGGGTAGCCAGGGCGTGCTCAAGTCAACGAATGCAGGCGCGACTTGGACGTTGCTCGGTGCGAATGTCTTTGGACCCGCTCTTCCGGAACCGACGGGACAATTCCCGCAATACAATGCGGTCGGCAAAGTGCGCGTCGATCCGCGTAATAGCAACAACGTGGTCGCGGGCACAAAAACGGGACTTTATTTTTCCTACGACGGCGGGAACAACTGGACCGGACCGTGCACCACCAACAGCTTCAGCACACAACGCCAGGACATTACTGGCTTGGAGTTGACTAACACCGGCAGCAGCACGCGCATCATTGCGGCGGTCGGCGTGCGCGGGTTC
>JBEEHZ010000232.1:0-3806 GCA_041167705.1 Verrucomicrobiota bacterium
GTCATCGTGATCAATGTCAGTAATGGCCAAGTGCTCTACGAAAAAAATCCGGACCAAATCCGAGCGCCCGCGAGCACGACAAAGTTGTTAACGGGACTGATCGTGGCTGAGAGCGGGGCCTTGGATCGGCCGGTGACGGTCGCGCAGGTCGACACTTTCGCGGAGCCGGTAAAACTAAATATTAAACCCGGAGAGATTTATCAGCGCAACGATCTCCTGCGCGCGTTGCTGGTAAAAAGCCCTAACGATGTGGCCAGATGTCTGGCGCGGGACAACGCCGGCAGCATCGAAGCGTTTGCCGAAAAAATGAACCAGCGCGCGTTCGCGCTCGGGGCGACGCACTCACATTGGGTGAACCCGAACGGATTGCCGGACGCGCGGCAATATTCCACCGCCCGCGACCTGTCGACGATCGCGCGGGTGGCCTATGCGAACCCCACGATTCGTTCGATTGTTTGCCTGCCACAACTTGTTTTCCGTTTCGCCAATGGGCGCACCCGTGAACTGGAGAACACCAACAAACTCTTGCGCCGACTTCCCTACTGCAACGGGATGAAAACCGGTTACACCGAAGCAGCCGGCAAATGTTTGATCGCAAGTGGATCGCGACCGGGCAAAGACATCATCGTGGTTGTGCTCGGGGATAGTCATGATGGAGTCTGGCGCGACGCAGGCGCGCTCCTCGCCTGGGCTCTTTGGAATCCTTCCGCCGGGTAAAGACACGGCGCGATTGCGGATCGCGGTTTCACCCGCACACGAAGATAAGCAGCTGCGATCCTTGGTGGCTGCGGTTAAAGCAGCCCAGAACTTGAGCAGTCGCCGTCCCGGATTACGGGGTGCGCGATGATGCCCAGTAGCGGAGCAACGGACTCGGCATCAATGCCGGATTCTGATCGACTGACGCGGGAGCATCGGCCGGAACATCTTCCGGACCTTCGGCTGGAGGCGCGGGCTCTTCACCGCCGACTGCGCCTGGCTCGGTCGCATTGCTTGCGTACTTGGCCGTCAAACGCTGCTCAAGAGTCTGATTTGAAGCGGTCGTCTGAGACGTGGTCGAACAAGCTGGGAGTAGTGCGAGGCTGAGCAAGCAGAAGGCGATTTCGATTTTCATTGGACTGTGAAAGTTAGTACTGGCGACGCTTTTATAATTACTATAATCCGCGTACGGATGGCAAGAACTTTTTTGCCCTCACAAGAACCGGCCCAAGACCGGCCTCAGCTTCTCCGATGTCGCCTCCGGCCAAAGCCTCCGGTCCGTTACCAATGCGCTGTCGAGCGAGCGATGCTCCTCCCAGTCCGGCTCGGCCGGGATTTTGGGAATTGCTTCGACCAAAACTTTCTTGGCGGTCTCGGCATTCGCGGTCAGATGGCCAAACACCGTTTGAGCTGACACCGGTTCTTCCTCCACCTTCCAACAATCGTAATCGGTGATCATTGCCATCGTCGCCAGGGCGATTTCTGCTTCCCGCGCCAATTTTGCTTCCGGCAAATTGGTCATTCCGATCACGTCAAAGCCATGGCGGCGATTTAATTCAGACTCCGCTCGCGTCGAAAATGCCGGTCCGTCCATGTTCACATACGTGCCGCCGTTGTGAACCGCGACTCCGACCTTTTTTGCCGACTCAGCCAGAAGATTTCGCAACTGGAGGCTGATCGGCTCAGCAAAAGAAACATGCGCCACGATTCCTTCCCCAAAAAACGTGTGGTGGGCGCGCAAGCTCGTTCGGTCGTAAAATTGCGACGGCAACAAAATATCTCGCGGTTTGTATTTCTCCCGCAAACTGCCGACGGCGGTAACGGCAATGATCCAGCGGACGTTGAGCGAGCGTAGCGCGTAAATATTGGCACGATGATTGAGTTCGTGCGGAAGAATGCGATGACCGCGCCCGTGTCGCGGTAAAAAATAAACCTGCCGTCCGCTGATCTTGCCGCCGATCACCGCGTCGGAAGGCGAACCAAACGGTGTCTCGATCTTTTGTTCGGTCGCATCGCATAACTGGTCCATCTGGTACAAACCGCTCCCGCCGATGATGCCGATTGCCAGGGGATTTTCTTTCATTCGCGAGCTGATTTAATCGGAAAGATCGACGACTTGAAAAGCGGATAATCTCGCCATGGCGAAGGCTGACCGGCAGTGTATTATTTCGCCCGCCCGATGCCCAAGTTTTTCATTAAAACCTACGGCTGTCAGATGAACGAGCGCGACTCGGAACAAGTCGCGCATTCGCTCGTCGCCCGTGGCTACGAACGCACCGAGAGCGAGCTGGAAGCGGACGTCGTGCTGCTGAACACCTGCAGCGTTCGCGATATGGCTGACCAAAAGGCGCTCGGCAAAATGGGAATGCTCGGTCGCATGGCCAACGAGCGGCCGCATGTCGTTTTTGGTTTTCTCGGCTGCATGGCGCAAGCCCGCGGCGCGTTGCTCCTCAAAAAGCTGCCGCATGTCGATCTTGTCGTTGGCACGCAAAAGTTTCATCGCGTCGCCGATTACGTCGAGCACGCGCTCGAAACAAAACGCTATCGCGCGATGGACGATCCACGCTTCTCGATCGTCGACGTGGACGAGGAACCGGGATCGCAATCCACCATTCAGAATCAACAGCTCGCTCCAAAGCAGGCGACCGCCTTTGTCTCGATCATGCAAGGCTGCAACATGCACTGCACATTTTGCATCGTGCCGCAGACACGCGGCGTTGAGCGCAGCCGCGCAATTGGGGAAATTGTCGCCGAAGTCCGCGAGCTTGTTTCACACGGCGTGAAAGAAGTGACGTTGCTCGGTCAAATCGTAAATCTTTACGGCCGCCACGAATTTCCCAAGATCGACAGCAAGAGTCCGTTTGTGCAATTGCTCGATGCCGTCCACGAAATCGACGGTTTGCAGCGCCTTCGGTTCACCTCGCCGCACCCGATCGGATTTCGCGAAGATTTGATCGACGCCTACCGGCGTTTACCGAAACTGGTCGATCACCTCCATCTGCCGGTGCAATCGGGCTCGAACAGAATTTTAAAAGCGATGCACCGCACTTACACCGCCGAAAAATATGTCGATCTTGTCAGGCGGGTCCGCGATGCGCGAAAGGGAATCGCCATCACGACCGACATCATCGTCGGGTTTCCGGGCGAGGCCGAAGATGATTACCAACAGACGCGCGCCTTGGTCGAAGAAATCAAATTCGATAATGCCTTCGTGTTCCGATATTCGCCGCGGCGCGATACGCCGGCGGCGGAAATGACGGACCAAATCGACGAAAAAATCAAAGAGCGCCGCAACCATGATTTGCTCGAGATTGTCAACGAATCGGCGCACAGCATTAATGAGCGCCTGATCGGTCGAACTTTGGAAGTGCTTTGCGAAGGGCCGAGTAAAACCAATCCGTCGCGGCTGATGGGACGCACGCGCACGAATAAGATCGTCGTGTTCGACAGCGACGATGAACTGGTCGGCGGACTTGTCCATGTTCAAATCGAACGCGGGACCGGATTCAGTTTGTTCGGGCGCCCCAGCAGTCCTGCGGCGATGCAGATCTCTTCTGCGGCATCACCCGAAACTCGCGCGCAGTAGCGTACAGAAATGGCGCCGGATGCGATAGTCACCTTTACCAATAAAGGGTCCGCTGGTTCGTTCTTCGCGCACGATGGCCCAGACATTTTCTTTTATGGCCCACTTCTCATTTTGTTGCTCGTGCTGGCGTTTTTCGCTCCACATCGAGGCGCCAGATGGTTTCGCAAAGTAGAACGCGCACTGGCTAGCCTCGCCCAGAAACGCGCGCTCACTATTTTCGCAGTGGGGTTGGTTTCGCTCATCA
>JBEEHZ010000233.1:0-4511 GCA_041167705.1 Verrucomicrobiota bacterium
ATCGTGATCGGTAAAGGCAATATCACTCAGCCCGCGCGCATGCGCGCTGTCGATCCACGGTTGCAGCAGTTCTTGCGAGTACGGCTGAACACGATGTCCTTGCGGATGGGTGTGGTAATCGCTGAAAAGTTGATAGCTGATAGATGATTGTTGATAGAAAATTGAATTCCCGCAATCAACTATCAACTCTCAATAATCGAATTTGCTGCCTCACGGTTCGGTCAAAAATTTCTGCCGGACGTGAAGCTCGGGATATTTCGGGAAAAAAACGTCGGCGGTAAAGACTCGACCGGGGGTCAGATCGCGGGTGGCGATGTTTTCCTTGTACTCAACGTGTTCCCCCGGATTAATGAGGATGGTCCCGGGCTTGTCTTTGAGTGCGTGGTTCTCCGACCATTTGGTCAGGACGGCGTCGGCGGAGTTGAGCAACTGAACCTCGATTCGTTGATCGGTGGGAAACTCGAGCGGGATCATGTAGTTGCCAAGATTGGTAACGGTCACTTTGATTTGAATTTGTCGAACCTCCGACAGCCGCACCGGCTGCGGTGAGACCTGAAGATCGAGAATGAGTCCGCGCAATTTGGGATCCTTGTATTTTGGCAGGACTTCGGACGAGGAAAACGGATGGAGAATGCGGCCGAACAAGCCTCGCTTCTGTAAAGTTGTGGTTGTAATCGGCGCGGGCGTCGGAACCGGAGTCGTCGTCACCAGAGGCGCTGTTACTGACGGCGTTGCTTCTGCCGGCGTGGTTTCCGGCGTGCCCGAAGGTTCCGACGTGGTTTCCTGGGCCGGCAGAATCGCGGCCGCAGCAAGCAGTATGGAGAAAATTATGGCGAGACGAATCATCGACGGGTTAAACACGAAAAGGTAGCGTTATCAATCGATCATGAAATCCATTTTCGCGAGCCTGATTCTGGCACTTTTTGCCGCTTCCGTCGCGGGTAAAGATCAACATTGTACATTTCGCGTCCACGCCGAGGCGAACCCGAACGATACGGCCACCTTCTCCAGCTCCGTTGGGGCATTGTTTTCCGGAAAACAGGTCGCGATCGAGCGAATGCCGCGCTTGTCCGAGCGCGACGTGGTCGCCGTTTATCCATATTCGGTCGGGGATGGAAATTACGGCGCGCTTTTTCAACTCGATGAACACGGCCGGCTCGCGCTTGACGCGCTCAGCATCGAGCGGCGCGGGAGTTTGCTTTTTGTCCTGATCAATGGCCGGCCGATCACAGAATTGCAGATCGACCGCCGCGTTCTTGACGGCCGGATTTACATTGCGTCCGGACTAACCAAAGCCGACATCGAGTTAATGAAAAAGGACTGGCGATTGATTGGACAACAACGAAAACGCTAATGCCGATGCGTTCGTTGTTTGCAACGCTGATCGCGGTCTGCTCCTTCCAGGTGATCGCTGTGGCGCAAACCGAAACGGCGACTGTCGATCTCGCATTGCCGACCGACAATGACGCGATTTTTCACGGGGGCGGGCCGGACTTCTATCAATATATCGAGCGCGATTATGGCGGTGAAAAATCGACGCCGTGGGAAGGCGGCCAATACGGTTTCGTGCGCGATCCGGAGCAAACTCGCGCCGGCATTGTTTACACCCGTTTTCACGAAGGCATCGACATTCGCCCTCTTCATCGCGATGAGCGGGGCGAACCGTTGGACGAAGTGCGCGCGATCGCCGACGGCAAAGTGGTCTACACGAATTTGGCGCCCGCTTATTCGAACTACGGGAAATACATCGTGATCGAACATCGCTGGGACGGCTCGCCTTATTTCAGTTTGTACGGGCATCTCAGTAAAATTGATGTTCGAAGCGGAGACGCGGTGCATCGCAGGCAGCACATCGCGGTGATGGGTTACACCGGTGTCGGAATCAATCGCGAGCGCGCGCATGTGCATTTGGAATTGAATCTGATGCTGACCCACAAATTCCAGGAGTGGTACGACGCGTTTCATCAGGACGATCCAAACCGCCACGGCATTTACAACGGCATCAATCTCTGCGGGCTTGATATTGCGCGACTTTATTTGGCGCTGCGCGAAAAACCGGCGCTAACGATTCCGCAATTTATCGGCCAGGAAGAAATTTTTTACAAAGTGGCGATTCCGAAGTCCCGGCATTTTGAATTGCCGAAACTTTATCCGTGGATGGTCAGCGGAACAACTGAGCCGCGTTCGTGGACAGTCAGCTTCGCGCGCAGCGGATTGCCGCTTCGAATCGAGCCGAGTGATCGAAAGGTGAAACAACCGGAGATCGTTTACGTAAAAGCAAGCGCGCTCAATGCGTCTTATCTCACCAACGGCATTGCGACCGGCCCAACTTCGCACGCGCACCTGACGGATTACGGCCAGCAAATGCTGCGCTTGCTGATTTATCCCGATTGACGATCGACAATCGCGCGCCTAACACGAACTCGGCTGACGCTGCGCGACCGCGACGCCGTGCGGAATTGCGCCGGCGATAAATCCCAGACAATCGACCGCACCACTCGGTTTTCCTGGAAGCGCAATCACGAGCGAATCGTCGACCACGGCCGCGAGATTGCGCGAGATAATTGCGTTCGGCGTGATCTTCATCGATTCGGCGCGCATTACTTCGCCAAAGCCCGGCAGTTCGACCCGCATGATTGCGCGAATCGCTTCCGGCGTGACATCGCGCGGTCCAATCCCCGTCCCGCCTGTCGTCAGAATTAACCCACAACCTTGTTTCGAAAATGAACGGACCGTTTCCTGAATTCGCGCGGCATCATCTGGAATGACGGCTTCAGACAGGACCTGCCAGCCGCTCTTTTGGGCAACTTCTTTAACTGCGGGGCCGCCTAAGTCTTTGTAATCGCCCGCGCTCGCGCGATCCGAAATGGTGATAATCCCAACAACAATCTGCATAATTGTAGCGGCGCTCTATCAGCGCCGTTTGATCTGGCGTCGGCGGTCATAGACCGCCGCTACAGTTACCTTCTTTTTCTTTACTAAACGCACGTCTACGATCTGCATCTTCTTATCAACCGCTTTGCACATATCGTAAATGGTGAGTAACGCGATGCTCACGCCGGTGAGCGCTTCCATTTCCACGCCGGTCTGGGCCACAGTCCGCGCGGTGCACGTGACCTCGGCGCCGTCGGGCGCGCCCACGATGTCGATCTTCACATCGCTTAAGGGCAATGTGTGACAAAGAGGAATGAGGTTCGCAGTTTGTTTTGCGGCCTGAATTCCAGCGAAGCGTGCGGTGGCGAAAACGTTTCCTTTTGCGATCCGATCCTTTGAGATCAGGACGAGCGTTTTGCGCTGGAGTTTGATCTTTCCTTTCGCGATGGCGGTACGAGTGCTCATCGGTTTCGCTGAGACGTCAACCATTTGGGCGCGGCCATCGGCGCCGATGTGAGACAGCCGATCCATCGCTCAGCCGCCGATGGCGATCATCTTGCGGTCCGGCTGATAATTGTTCCGGAAATCATGTTGCTCGGGCTTGCGATCGACCACATCGATGAAAAAACGGCGCAATTCGTCATCGCTCGCGCCCGCGCGCAGCGGTTTCATGATGTCGAACTCAAGGTAACTGCCGAGACACGGCCGCAATTTGCCGTCGCAAGTCAGGCGAAGTTTGTTGCAGCTTTCACAAAAGTGAAGGTTCGTCATCGCGCCGATGAATCCGATCCGTTGTTCGCCGCCGGGGATTTGGTAATAGGTGGCCGGACCATTTGTTCGAAATGACGTTTCGGGAATCAAATTGCCGAACCGTTTTTCGATCGTCCGTTTCGCTTCGGCGATCGGAAGGAAATTTTCGTCGCTCAACACTTCGGTCGTGCTGACCGGCATCATCTCAATGAAGCGAAGGATCAAATTGCGGGCAGCGGCAAATTCGATCAGCGGAATCAGCTGGTCGTCGTTTCGACCGCGCATCAGGACTGTGTTCAGTTTGATTTGGTCGAATCCGGCCTGGATCGCCGCGTCAATTCCTTGCAAGACCTGCGTGTGGAAATCGCGCCCGGTGATCTCCGAGTAGAGATGTCGATCTAACGTGTCGAGAGAGACGTTAATCGATTGCACCCCTGCGCTGCGCAATGCCGCGGCCATTGATTGCCCGGACGAAATTTCACGTGTGAGCAGCGTCCCGTTCGTCGAAATCCCGAGGCTAGCGATTCCGGGGATTTTTGGAATTTCGCGAACGAAATCAACGACATTGCGCCGAGTGAGCGGTTCGCCGCCGGTGACGCGCACTTTTGTTACGCCCAAATCGGAAGCGATCCGGATAAGGCGTAAGGTTTCTTCGTAACTGAGAACCTCCTCGCGCGGCAGCCATTCCTGGAGCTCACGCGGCATGCAATAGTTGCACCGCTCGTTGCAACGATCTGTGATCGAGACGCGCAGATAAGAGATGCGATGGCCGTAACGGTCTTCCACGTGTGACGCAACGTTACGATTTTCCCGGGGTTGAATCAAGGAGCTGGGAAAATTGACTGACCATGTCGCGGCTGTATCATTTTTTATGAAAAGAATTTCCA
>JBEEHZ010000234.1:0-3000 GCA_041167705.1 Verrucomicrobiota bacterium
AATCGAGGGCGCGACTGATTATGAGGGGATTTCGCACGGCGACGCGGTCAGCCTGGGAATGGTTGCCGCTTGCCACGTCTCGATGAAAAAAGCCGGTCTTCCAGAAAAACAGCGTGATGCGATTGTCGATCTTCTAAGGAAATTCCACTTGCCGACAAAGTTGCCGGCAAATTTTCCCCGTCGAAAAATCTTCGACGCGCTCAAATTCGATAAGAAGTTTGAGCAGGGCCAGATCCGGTTCGTGGTCACGCCGAAAATCGGTTCAGCAAAGTTATCACGCGATGTGACGATGGATGATATCCGAGAAGCCGTGGAAGCATTGTAGTCGTCACCCTCTGGGCGACGTGCGCTTCGTAGAGCGAAGCGGCTACAGGCCGCGGCTTTTCGAATAATATTCAGCCAATCCTTCCGCGACGCTGTCGGCGTATTCGCGAAAAATGCTTTTTCGATCGACGCCGTTGACCTGCTTCGTGCCGTCATAATCACCGGCCTGGATCCGCGCGAACCCGTCTTTGCTATTCATGACGTAGGGCTCGCAGTAAACGACCGGGCAGCGATAAAGCCGCGTGGCCAATAAATTGCGCGCGTAAACGTATCCGCTCGATCCAACTTTGGTGGTCGTGAGCGTCGTCGGGTATTGATACGGCGGAAGCCCGGTCGCTTTCGCCATTGAAGTGGCGACCGTGTCGGCGATGGCCAATTCTTCGTCGTAGGCGCGGCTGAGCAAACGCCGGATCATTTCAAAACGTTCGTCATCGAGATCGAGCTCGTCTTGCAAATACGAACCGTTCACGAGCAGATGGAGATGATTGCTTTCGATCAAAGTTGGATTGCCGGGGTCCCCCCAGGCATCGGCGTTTAAATGCAGACAAAGAACGAGATCAGGATGCAGCTTCGCGTTCACCAAGGACCGCGCGGCGACGGATCTCGCTATAGCGATAAAAAAGCATTTCGCTTTGCCATCGGATTGTTTTCTCTTTTTCGGGATCTTTTGGATCGAGAACTTCCCCGCCCATGCGGGGCTGAGGCAGGCCATTCTTGATAAGAATCTTTCGAGCGAGATCCTTGAAATCGCCCGGCCGCTTGGGAGTGACTGGGTCCGTGCTGTTACGGACGAACAAAACGGTCGCGCCAAGTTTTCGTAATCGCGAAGCGAGCATCCGCGATACGCGCAGCGTTAAATCGCCTTCCGTTACCGGTTTTGTGTCGTCCACTTGAAACCAGCGTTCTTCCATCTTCGCCCATTTGCCGCCGAGATGGCCTGGATCGAGCGCGATACGCAATCCCGCCAGTGGCTTGTCCGGTTTCGCCGGCGGCAAAGATTTCGCCGGTCGCCAGAGTCGTGGAACGCGCGCTTCCGAACTGGGATCTGGTGCGAACCGCAGAGTGAAAAGGTTGTGCGATTCGCGATTGGTCACAATCTGCGCAGCGTCGTTGTCGATCTTGATCAAGTCCCCCGCGAGTCCGTGTGTGCAATAGACGTCGTTGAGAAGGTGCGCGAATTCGTCGTGGGTAATGGTGCCCTGATAATTTTCGAGGACGCTCCACTTTGGTTTGCTGCCAAGGACGCCGAGGTCATCTTTCGCGTGCAAGGGCGATGGAGAAATCGCCAAAACAAATGACGAAGTCCAAATGACGAATGACGAAATAATAACGAAACCCGAATGACGAAAAGCACGAATTCCAGCTTCGTCATTATTTCGCATCGACGTTTTGAACCTCTTCAATACGATCTTGTTCAATGCTAACGGTTCTTTTTCTCGGTGACATCGTGGGCGAGCCCGGCCGCAATGCGGTCATCGCTCGACTCCCCGAATTGAAGGAACAACACAGGCTCGATTTTATGGTGGTGAACGGCGAAAACGCGGCGGGCGGGCGCGGCATCACCGGAAAAATTACGATCGACCTCTTGCGAGCCGGAGTTTCAGTCATTACCACCGGGGATCACGCCTGGGACCAAAAAGATATTCTATCATTCATCGACACCGAGCCACGATTGCTGCGGCCGCTAAATTATCCCGCCGGCGCGCCTGGAAGCGGATCGATCGTGCTCGAGACGGCAAAGGGAAAAGTGGGCGTGATCAATGTGCAATGTCGAACTTTCATGCAGCCGATTCTGGAGAATCCATTTCGTGCGATAGATGAAACGGTTGCCAGGATGCGCGAGGAAACTCGAAATATCATTGTCGATGTTCATGGCGAAACAACGAGCGAGAAGATCGCGATGGGCCGTTTCCTTGACGGGAAAGTTTCGGCTGTGATTGGAACTCACACCCATGTCCAGACTGCGGACGAGCAGATTCTCCCCGGCGGCACGGCGTTTTTATGCGACGCCGGAATGTGCGGCCCAGTCGATTCGATTTTGGGCCGCGCGGTCGAACCGATCATGAACCGCTTTGTTACGAACATGCCGGCTTCGTTTCCGGTCGCGGGTGGCGAAGTTCGTCTACACGGCGCGTTGATCGAGATCGACGAGAAGACCGGCCGCGCCACGCGGATTATGCGCGTAGACGAACCCGGGCCGGCGCAACCAGCAGGCGAACCCGAACCGAGGATCGATAACGAACAATCGCCGCACCCGGAACAGACGTGAGCCAGGGCGATTCAGGGCAAGAATTGTGATCGCCAACTTCGAATTGTTTGATCAAGCTGATCGTCAATAATCGCTAACCATGAAAAAACTGTTTGTTGTCTGCCTCGTAACAACGCTCGGACTTTCAATGGCAAGATCCGCTCAGCAAGAGGGAAATCCGGAAGCGGCGAAAATTGCCCGGGAAGGAGCGCAAGCTGCCAAGGATCAGGATTGGAATAAAGCCATCGAGCGTTTTCGCAAAGCCGCCGAGATTGATCGAAAATACACGCAGAACCTAGCTATTGCGTATCAACAGCGCGCATTTTCCTATGCTAACGACCAAAGGTTCCAGGACGCCTTAAACGACTTGAACGAAGCGATCAAAATCAACCCGCGAGATGCGCGGGCTTACGAGCAACGCGCGGCGA
>JBEEHZ010000235.1:0-3397 GCA_041167705.1 Verrucomicrobiota bacterium
GCGAGATGTCGACCCAACCGAGTAGCGCGATTCGAGATTGCAGCGGAGGCGTTCGGGTTTAAGCTCCGACTCGCTCAAATTTTTCCGATGATGTTTCTATTTTTAGCTCAAGCACCGCCAGCCGCGCCTGCTCCGGGTCCCGCCGGTGGCATCGGGTTTTTCATACCGTTCATTTTCATTTTCGTTATCATGTATTTCGTGCTGTTTCGGCCGCAAAAGAAGCGGCAACAAGAACAGCAACGGTTGATTTCCAGTTTGAAAACGGGCGACCGGGTCGTGACCAACGCCGGCATCCACGGGTTGATCGCGAACGTGAAAGAGACAACCGTCATCGTAAAAGTGGCCGATAACGTGAAAATCGAGATGGAAAAATCGGCGGTCACCACTGTGTTAAAAGAGAGTTGAGATGTTGAGGGGTTGAGAAGTTGAGATGAAAATCAGCAAAGAAAACGACGCTAGATATTGCATGTCGACTCAACGACTCAACGACTCAGCGACTCAACTGCTGTCATGAGTCCAGGCCTCACATTTTTCGCCGGTCTCGGCTTGCTCGTTTTGTTCGCGTGGTATTTTGCGACCGACGTTGGACTGCGAAAACGTTTGCTCGCCACAACCCTGGTCATGTTGCTGGTGGCGTTCAGCATCGCCACCATTTGGCCGCCGAAAGAGAAGATCCAACTCGGCCTCGATATCCAAGGCGGTACGTCGTTTTTGATTCGCCTGATGGGCGGGGACAAGGACGTGAATAAGGGAATGCTCGACCAGGCGGTCGAAGTGATTCGCAAGCGCATCGATTATTTTGGCGTAAGCGAGCCAGTCATCAGTCCAGTCGGGAACGATCGGATTCTGGTTCAAATTCCCGGTCTCGATACCGCGAAAATCCAGGAGGCGCGCGAACAACTCTCCCGCGTGGCAAAACTCGAGTTTCGCCTTGTTTACCCGGATAATGGCGACCGACTCGCGAAGATCGATCAAGGCCAGGAAGTCATTCCGCCGGAGTATCGGATCGAAGTTTATAAAATGGCGGCGGAAGGAAACGAAAAGCCGCGAGAAGAACGCTTGCTCGTCAAAAAGAAAGCCGACCTTGGCGGCGACCGTGTAAAGGAATCGCACGCTTACTACGGCAACGAAGGCTGGACGGTACAGCTCAAATTCGACGGCGACGGCGCGAAACAATTCGGAAAAATCACCGAGCAATATAAAGGTCACCGCTTCGCGATCGTGCTCGATGGTGTGATTCAATCCGCGCCCGTGATTCGTGACGCAATTTACGGCGGCGATGCCATCATTACCGGAAAGTTCGGCGAGAAAGAAGCGCGTGGTCTGGCGAGCGTGTTGGAAAACCCGTTGCAGACACCGGTGAGCATTGAAGAGGAACGCAGTGTTTCGCCGACGCTCGGAATGGATTCGATTCGCGTCAGTATCATGGCCGGCTTGATGGGACTCGCGATCACGCTGGTGTGTGTATTGGTTTATTATCGGCTGCCAGGATTGGTCGCGAACCTTGCGCTCATCGTGAATCTCATCCTACTGATTGGCGCGCTGACGATGTTCCGGTTCGTCCTGACTCTTCCTGGAATCGCCGGCATCATTTTGACAATCGGTCTATCCGTTGATGCGAACGTCCTGATTTACGAGCGTTTGCGCGAGGAAATGGCGCTCGGCAAATCGCTCAAGGTGGCAATGGAAACCGCCTACCAAAAAGCGTTCAGCTCCATCTTCGACGCGAACGTGACCACGCTGATCACCGCAATGATTTTGTTCTGGCAGGCCAGTGGTCCAGTCCGAGGCTTCGCCATTTCGCTGACCTTCGGTATCCTGGCGTCGCTCTTCACTGCGCTCATCGTCGGACGAAATGCGCTCGGATGGTTGGTGGATACTGGCCGCGTCAAAAAGATTTCGATGCTGCATCTGATTTCGTCGCAGAACATCAACTTCCTCGGTAAAGGTTTTCTCGCGTGCATGTGTTCGCTTGCACTGATTCTCGCCGGCGCCACATCCTTTTATATCCGCGGCGAGAAAAACTTCGGCGTCGATTTCCGCGGCGGCGATTTGGTGACGTTGAGCTCGCCGGCGAAGATCGACGTGGGGCAAGTGCGGGATGCGTTGAAGCCGATTGGCTTGGCCGATGCCTCGATTCAGGAATCGACTCAAAGCGGAAAAAATTACATCACGGTGCGCAGTCCGTTGAACACAAGCGATAAAGTCGAAAAGCAAATTATCCAGACAATGCCGAGTGCCGGGTTCAAAGTGGAACGATCGGAACGTGTCGGCGCTTTGGTGGGCGGCGAACTGGCTAAGAGCTCCGTCGTTGCGCTCGTGCTTGGGATTGTTGGCATTCTTATTTTCGTGACGTTCCGGTTTGAACTTTCGTTCGCAGTCGGGGCAATCGTCGCTCTTCTGCACGACGTCATCATCACCGTCGGCGTCTTCTCATTGCTTGGACGGGAGCTGACCCTGACGATGGTCGGCGCGGTTCTGACCATCGCCGGTTATTCAATCAACGACACGATCGTTGTTTACGACCGGATTCGTGAAGGCCTGGCAGGCGGGAGGCGAGGAACGATCGAAGAGATTATGAACTCGAGCATCAACCAGACGTTGAGCCGCACGATTCTGACCAGCACCGTGACGTTGATTCCAATCCTGTGTTTGTTCCTTTTTGGCGGTGCTGTTCTGCGCGATTTTTCGCTGGCGATCATCGTTGGTGTCGTGGTCGGAACTTATTCCTCGATCTTCATTGCCTCGCCGATCGTCCTTTGGTGGACGCGAGCGAGAGGTGGTGGAGGAACTGGCGGGGCGATGGCTCTGCGCCGCGAGATTACCCAAAAGGTGACGACCGCCAATCCGCTGGCCCGTTAGGGCGCCGATTTGACGAACCCGGCCTGGCCGATTAGGCTCCGCCTCGCCATTTGGGCGCAAAATTTGCAAGTCAGGAGTTGATTATCGATGCCAGAAGTACTCGTTCGCAAAGGTGAGCCGGTAGATCGCGCACTCAAGCGGTTGAAGAACAAGCTTGATGCCGAGGGCATTCTCGAGGAAGTGCGGCGTTTGCGCGCTTTCGAGACGCCCAATCAAAAGCACCGCCGCAAAGCGAAGAACAACGCCAAGCGCGGCCGGACAAAGTTCCGCTTTACCGCCTGATGTCGATCTTTGGTCGGGGCGATTGACGTTTCCAGTCCGGCTCGGACTCGGCTGCGCGGTTTCGGTGAACCACCCTTGGCTCAATCGCATTCGCAAACGATCCGAAATCCCAGATCGTTGCAGGAAAAACCGGGCACATTCGAATTGCGTACAGTTGTCCGCAGACTGCTGAAGCGCGATTTCCAACTCCCGCCGCGATGCACGCGCTTGGTTCCGGCGGTCGATCCGCGCGGGTTCACTTTCGGTCCCGGCC
>JBEEHZ010000236.1:0-2557 GCA_041167705.1 Verrucomicrobiota bacterium
GGATCACGCGCTCGGTGTTGATATTGACGACCGCAGGCAAAACTTTCGCCACCGCCAGGACCGCCGGCTCGGCGGCCGGGTCAGCCTGGGCCAGACAAGATGTCGATCTTACCAGCGTAAGTGCGACGGCTACGATCACCGCCGGCCAGATTTTTCCATGAACTCCCACTTGTGTGGTGCAAGTAACGAAGCTGCCTCCGCACTGTCAACTTGGTGCGAGCAAGGTGGAACGCGCAGTCCCTTGCGCGTTGTTAGAATTTGGGCGGCTTCGCCGCCACTTATTTAACATCGCCCTCGGAGAGTTCGATCCACCTCTCAACTTGGTGCGAACTGTAGCCGTCGCGCTCTGCACGACGTTATGTGCAACCTTCACCTGTCGCTTCCCGACTTCCTCTCCCTGGCCAGGGAGAGGATGGAGGTGAGGGTCGAGATGAAGCGAATTTAGTAGCCTCGGACTGAACGCTTCGCAGAGCAAAGCGGCTACAGGACTTGCCGCTCCGCGTAACGGCTGCAGATTGAATGTGCCATGCGCACATCCATTGCCGCTCGAGCCAATCTCGACCTGATCGACCAGAATTATCAGCGCTGGCAAGAGGATTCGGCGTCGGTTGATCCGAGCTGGGCTGCGTTTTTTGAAGGATTCGAGTTGGGCAACCTGCCCCAGCGAAACGGCGCAGCGGCTGCGACCGCTCCGCGAACCGCAGCGCGCGAGAGTCCGTTGCAGACACGACTCGACGGTCTCGTTTATGCCTACCGCACGCTTGGCCATACCATCGCGCGGGTGAATCCGTTGGCGGAGAAGCGTCCCGAAAATCCACAGCTTTCGTTGCGCGAGTTGGGTTTCAGCGAAAAGGATCTTGATCTTCGCGTCTCCTCAAAATTCTTCCTCGATAACGAGGAAATGACCTTGCGTGAAATGATCGCGCGCCTGCAAAAAATCTATGCGGACTCGATCGGTGCCGAGTTCATGCACATTCAGAACACGCGGATGCGCAATTGGGTGCGGCACCGGCTCGAATCGCGCGCCGACAAACATTCTACGCCGCGACAGGTGAAAATCGCCCTGTTGCGCGCGTTAATGGAAGCCGAGTCGTTCGAAGTTTTTCTGCACTCGCGCTACGTCGGGCAGAAGCGTTTTTCGCTCCAGGGCGCGGAATCGCTCATGGTGATTCTCGATAGCATTCTGCACAAATGTCCGACCGATGGGATCGAGGAAATTTGCATGGGCATGTCGCATCGCGGCCGGTTGAACGTGCTCGCGAATTTTTTGAAGAAATCACTTCGCGTCATCTTTACCGAATTCAGTGAGAATTACGTTCCCGAGCTGGTCGCCGGTGATGGTGACGTGAAATATCATCTCGGTTACCACACAGTCCGAAAACTTTCCGCCGGCGCCCAAGTCGAAATTCGTCTCTCGGCCAATCCCAGCCATCTCGAAGCGGTTGATCCGGTGGTCGAAGGAACCGCGCGCGCCCGTCAACGCATTCGTGGCGACACCGAGCACCGGCGCAAAGTTTTGCCGCTCTTGCTTCATGGCGACGCGGCTTTCGCGGGGCAGGGGATCGTCGCCGAAACGCTGAACATGTCCCAGCTCCACGGTTACGGGACCGGCGGCACGGTGCACGTGGTCATCAACAATCAAATCGGTTTCACTACCATTCCCGAAGATGCGCGCTCGTCGATGTACGCCACCGATATCGCCAAGATGATTGAAGTGCCGATCTTTCACGTGAACGGCGACGATCCGCTCGCGTGCATGCAGGTCAGCCAACTCGCTCTCGATTTTCGGCAGGAATTTGGGCGGGACATCGTGATCGACATGTACTGTTACCGCCGTTTCGGGCACAACGAGGGTGACGAGCCGGCGTTCACTCAACCCGATCTTTACGCCAAGATCGACAAGCATCCGTCGGTTGCGCAGTTGTACAAGCGCGAGCTCCTCGAATCCGGCGCGATGACGGACGACGATGCGGCTTCGCTCGAAACGGAATTCGGTCTCCGCCTCGAGATGACGCTCGACGACGTCAAAGCGATCGAAAAACAAAAAGCGAATGAGCAGGCGAAGTTCAAGGAATCATCCGCTGTATTCCAGCCCGAGTACACCAGTTCGCCGGTCTCGACCGCGATCAACGAAAAGACGCTCAAGACGATTGTCGATGCGCTCACGCGCGTGCCCGACGATTTCAACGTTCAGCCGAAGATCAAACGCATTGTGCTCGAGCATCGCCGGAAAGTTTTTGAAAGTGGCGGGCCCTACGAATGGCATTACGCGGAGCTGCTCGCGTTCGGCGCGCTCCTTCTCGAAGGAACGCCGGTGAGATTGTCCGGTCAAGACAGCGCCCGCGGAACTTTCAGCACGCGCCACGCAATTCTTTACGACGCGAAAACCGGCGCGCCGTATGTGCCACTGATGCATCTCGCTGAAAAGCAGGCGCGCATTTGCATCTACAACAGTTTGCTCTCGGAAGCCGCGGTGCTCGGTTTCGATTACGGTTACTCCCTCGATTACCCGAGCATGCTTTGCTTGTGGGAAGCGCAGTTCGGCGATTTCTCCAAC
>JBEEHZ010000237.1:0-2870 GCA_041167705.1 Verrucomicrobiota bacterium
GAAAGATTTGGGCCGATGTATAGGCGCTGCGGGTTTCGTTACGAAAGGAAACTGCGCGCTACCGGAATCATTCAAATTGCCGGCGTAGATGAAGCAGGGCGTGGTGCTCTCGCTTGACCGGTTGTCGCAGCAGCGGTCGTGTTGCCGGAAAAATTTCGGCACGGCAAGTAAAACGATTCAAAACAGCTATCGCCTGAACGCCGGGAAGAATTCTACGACGAGCTGGTTTCGAATGCCGCCATCGCGTGGAGTGTCGGAGTTGTCGATCATCTCGAAATTGATCGAATCAATATTTTACGGGCGTCCCATGAAGCCATGCGCATTGCTCTCGCGGCGCTGGCGCTGCCACCAGAGCACGTCCTGATCGACGGCCTTCCCGTTTTTCCGTTTCCATTTCCGCAAACCGCGATCATCGATGGCGACTGCTACAGTTTCAGCATCGCCGCCGCCAGCGTGGTCGCGAAAGTAACGCGCGACCGGATGATGCGTGACTTCTGCGCGCAATTTCCGGAATATTGCTTCGACCAGCACAAGGGTTACGGCACCGAACTACATCTCACCAGACTTCATGAATTTGGACCCTGTCCGATCCATCGCCGCTCTTTCGAGCCGGTGGCGCAACCGCTTCTCGCGCTCGAAGGAATTGCCTGAGCATCTCCAGCGCGGCGCGCGTGGAGAGAAACTCGCATCGCGGTTTTTGCGAAGCCGCGGCTACAAGATTCTTTACCGCAATTTTCGCGATCGGACCGGCGGCGAGATCGACATCGTCTGCCGCGACGGCGATACACATGTTTTCGTCGAAGTGAAAACGCGCGGGAGCGAAGAGTTTGGTCGGCCGGTCGAAGCGGTCGATCGACAAAAGCAATTGCGCATCTCGAAGGGCGGTCTGGCCTGGCTGCGCATGCTCGACAATCCGGACATCGTTTTTCGTTTCGACGTCGTGGAAGTTTTGTTGCCGATTGAAGGTGATCCGCAGCTCGAGTTAATTCAAGACGCGTTCGAATTGTCCCGGCCCTATATCTATTAGAGCGATTGCGACGGAATAGAACCGTTCGCCGCGCGAGATTCGATCCTCAAACAGAACCACGGAGGGAATCACACCATGGCAAAAGTTGTTAAAGTCATCGAATTGCTCTCGGAATCCCCGAAAAGTTGGGAAGACGCCGCGCAGAGTGCGGTCCGGGAAGCGAGCAGGACCCTGCGCAATATTCGTTCTATCTACGTCAAAGAGATGAGCGCTGCGGTCGAAAACGGACGGATCACAAGTTACCGGCTCAATTCAAAAGTGAGTTTGGAACTGGAAGGCGCTCGCGGCGGCAAGAAATAACCTCACATAAGTTCGTAAGAAAGGACGCTCAGGCAATAAATCGCGGCTGTTTCGACGCGCAGAATAATTGGTCCGAGCGTGATCGGCAGACAGCCGTTGGTTTTCGCGAGGGCTAACTCTGCCGGCGTGAAATCGCCTTCCGGCCCAACCAGCATCAAAACATTTCTCGGCCGATCTCCATGTTGTTCGGTGTAATCAGCGAGAATTTTCTTCAGGTAAATGGCGTCGGGTTGTAATGAGCCGATCAAACGAAGATCGAAACTGCCGGCGTGTGAAAAGAAATCCTTTAGTTTTCGTGGCGCATGCACTTGCGGCAGCCAGTTTTGTCCACATTGCTTGGCCGCTTCGATCGCGATCTGCTGCCATTTTGTCTGTTTTTGTTCTGCTTCTTTCGGGCCAAGATCGACAATCGTGCGTTCGGAAATGAGCGGAGAGATTTCCGCAGCCCCAATCTCGACCGCCTTCTGCACGATCAAGTCCATGTTTTTTCCTTTCGGAATTGCTTGTCCGAGCGTGATCCGGCAGCGCAGTGGTGGCGTTTCGGTTTCCTGTAACCGGCGAAGACGAACTTCGTCACCGGTAAGATCGACAATTTCACCTGTGATCTCGCGGCCGCGGCCGTTAAAGAGAACTGCGCGATCTCCCCGATTCATCCGCAAAACATCGCGGGCATGATGCGCTTCCGCACCGCTCAAACGCAACGCGTCCGGGTTCCAGTCTTCAGGTGAGACGTAAAAGCGGTGCATGAATTTGCCGACGCAGGCGTGTTGCCCGCACTAATAACATTGTGGCCCACACCGCTGCTACTACAGCTTCTGAAATTATTCGATCTTGGGCGTGTCGATGCCGAGAGCGTCGGCCAGGTCCTGCAAGTGTTCCTGTTCCTGCGCGATGATTTCTCGCAACACTTCACCCAGCGCGAACTCGCCCATGGCGTCGGCCTGACGAATGCGCTGGCGATAATTGAGGAGGGTCTGCCGTTCGTTTTCGAGATCAAACCGCAGCATTTCCTTGGGTTTCTCTGAAATCTTTACTTCATTCGGCTTATTCGTTGGCGTGCCGTTAAAATAGTCGATCTGCTTTGCGATTTTGATCGCGTGCGATAATTCTTCGCCGGCATGTTTCTCAAGCTCCTGTGCGATGTGATTGTACTCGGCGCCTTTCAAGGTCTGACTGTAAATGGTATAGGCGATGATGGCTTGATACTCGCGCGAGAGATCTTCGTTGAGCAGGTCAATCATACGGTCGCGGCTGATTTTGGCTTCATCTTTCATATAAAACCAATCGCACTAGGTGCGTGCGCCGCGTCCATCGAACGTCTTTATTTCTCGCTGTGAAAACTATTCGTAGCCTCGCGCAGTTGGTCGTTTCGTTTCTGCCAGCGCGACTTCAGCGTTCAAGCCAGGATCTGTTGAAAATAATCACCGTCGTCCACGGTCGTGTGCAGGAAAACAAGATTGGTTCTGTTTTCCCGACCACGCCACGTAGCCGCAAACGATAGCCGGAATCGCGGAGAAGAACGCTCCACAGAAACGAAAGAATC
>JBEEHZ010000238.1:0-3417 GCA_041167705.1 Verrucomicrobiota bacterium
AGACGCGCGACGTTACCGGCGCGCGGCGCCGGCTTTTGGAGGAGGGGGCGGATATGATCACGTTCACGAGTTCTTCCACGGTGGAAAATTTTCTCGCGCTCGACCTGCCTTGGCCAAAAGGAATGCAAATCGCGAGCATCGGACCAATCACGTCGAAAACGGCTACCGATCATGGTCTCAAGATCGACATCGAAGCGCGTCGCCACGACATCGAGGGTTTGGTTGAGGCAATACGGAAATTTTTTGTAAGCGGAAATGTCGAGTAAGACAGCCCAGCAACAGCAGGATTTCGCCGTCGCGATGCAGCAGCTGAGCGCCGAGGCGGAGAAGATATTGCCGGTCGGTCAAAATAATTCCTTGCCCGAAGTCCGCGATCCGGAGGAGTCGTCGCAACGGCCAAACGTCTTCATGGAACGTCTCGAAGGTCTGGAGAGCTCGGTGTTGAATCGTTTGGAACAAATCGCCGCTCAGATGGAAGCTTCGCGAGCGGCTGCATTTGCCGACCAATTCCGCAAGATCGACGAACAGCTGGCGTCGATCCGCAGCACCGGAAGTGTAAATCAGCAGTTATTCGATTCGTTACATTCCGAATTGCTCAAGTATCGCGACAATTTTCTGCACGAATCGCTTCAGAAACCGTTCATCCACGACCTAGTTTATCTCTACGACCACCTGAATGGGCTCTTCGATCAGCTCACAAACGCCGCGCAAGAAAAGGGGAAGCGCGGCCACGTGTCTCAGTGGCGCGATAACCTGGAGAACGCCATTCATTCGTTGGTTGAGATTTTGCATCGCTTCGATGTGAAGGAGATTGAGCCGCGGGAACGGGTCGATCTCGCGTGTCATCGCGTCATCAACTACGAGCCCGCCGATTTTCCGGAAGAGGATGGCAGCATCGTGATGCGGGTGAAGCGCGGATTCGTCTGGCGCGGGAAGCTGATTCGGCCCGAAGAAGTCATTGCAAAACGCTTCGGTTGATTTGAGTTTCGCGTTCGCGGTTTAAGCTCCGCAGTTTGCGCAAATTCTTGCCCGGCTGAGGCACGAAAACTGCACTAGCAAGCCAGCGCCGAACCGAAAGGCATTCGTCCACCTTTTTGAGACATGAGCACACGCAAAGCAGTTGGCATCGACTTGGGAACGACCTTTTCCGCCATCGCGCACATTGACGCTTACGGAAAACCGCAAATCATCCCGAACTCGGAAACCGAACGCATTACCCCGTCGGTGATCTTTTTTGACGAGAGCAACGTGATTGTGGGCACTGCGGCCAAGAACAATGCCGTGGCCGAGCCGGAGAAAATTGTCGATTTCGTGAAGCGCGAAATGGGCAAACCGAAGGACCAATTTCATCGCGACTTCGGCGGTAAAATCTATTCCGCCGAAGAGCTTTCGGCATTGATCATCAAAAAGTTAAAGGCCGACGCTGAAAAGTATCTCGATCAGCCGATCACGGACGCCGTCATTACCGTGCCGGCTTATTTCAATGACGCTGAGCGAACGGCGACGATTACGGCGGGCCAGCTTGCCGGTTTGAATGTTCTCCAAATTATCAACGAGCCCACCGCGGCGGCGCTGGCCTATGGGGTCGACAAGCTGGACGAGAACCACACCGTTTTCGTGTTCGATCTCGGCGGTGGCACGTTCGACGTCACCATCATGCGCATCATCGACCACAGGATCGAGATGATCGCGACCAATGGCGACCATCGGCTCGGGGGAAAAGATTGGGACGACGTAATTGTTAATCTGATCGCCGAGGAATTCGACCGGCTGCACGGTGAAAATCCATTACTCGATTTGCACAGTTATCAGGAGCTGCACAATCGCGCGCTGGCGGCGAAGATTCAACTCTCGAGCCGCAACAGCACGACCATTGTTTACCACCACGGCGGCAAGAGCGTGAAGCTGAGTCTGACCCGGAAAGAATTTGAGAAACGCACGCGACACCTGGTCGAAAAATGCAAAACCATTTGTGAAATGGTGATGCAGGAAGCGAAAATGAAATGGGACAAGATCGACAAAGTCCTGTTGGCCGGCGGTATGACGCGAATGCCGATGATGCGGGCGATGATCGCTGGGTTCTCGTCCGTGCCATTGATCGATCACGTGAATCCGGACGAAGTCGTGGCCAGAGGCGCTGCGATCCAGGGCATCCTATCGATGTTGAATGAAGAAGACATCTCAGGTGAAAGAGTCCTCGATGATACTGTGCGCCGGCAGTTTTCGTCCCTCGACGGCGGATTGATCGAAGTTACCGACATTACTTCGCACACGCTCGGCGTTGTCCTCTGGGATGAGAAGCAGCTTCAGGAATATGTTTTTCCGATGATCCGGAAAATGACGCCGATTCCGGCGGTGATTAAGAACTCGTTCGGCACCGCTGACGCCAATATGCAGCGCGCCGTAGTTAAGGTCGTGGAAGGCGAAAGCACGGTGCCGGGTGAATGTACGCCGCTCGGAGTCTGCGACATCGTATTGCCGCCGTATTTGCCGAAAGGCTCACCGGTTAAGCTAACTTATCAATACAACGCCAATCAGGTGTTGGAAGTTGATGTGCAAGCGGCTGGCAACACAGCCAAGGTCACCATCGATCGCAACACTGGTCTGGCTCCGCAGGAGATCGAACAAGCCGCTTCCGGCTTGGGCGAGCTGCACGTCAGCTAGGTGATGACCAATTGCGACATCAGCTTTCCGCTTCCGCTGCCTGATGACCCGCGAAAGTGGCAGGGCTGGAACAATTACAGGTCGCCAAATCTTTACGAGCGTCTTTGTCTTGATCCACACGCCAATCCTAGCAACGAACTAATCGAAGAACATTGCCGCGAATTGATGCGGTGGTGGCAAAAGAAACTGCCGCTCAAAAATCAGCCGAGCAATCCACTTGCACAGTTGCTCCGTTCCGGCCTTGAGGAATCATCGCGTTACCTGACTGAAGCGCGTCTCGAACTTCTTGATCCAGAACGTCGCCGGACTCTCGATGAGGAATTGGCCGCGCATGACCACGAAGCGGCGGCCAGTGAATTTCAAAAGTATCTCGATTTCGCCTTGGCCAGCGGTGCGCTCACGGTCGACGACGAAAAAAATCTTCTCCGCTTCGGCGCTGAGCGCGCCTTAACCGAAGCTGAAATGAATTCAATGATCGAAGAGGCGTTGCAGGAAAGTGGCGTTCAACGTCAAGCGGCTCCTCCGCCGGTTGCGAATATTGCCGAAACGCCCGCGAAAACTTCGTCGGCTAATCCGCAGGAGGATTTCCTGCGCCTGCTGCGGCTGAGCAATCTCGACAGCATGAGCATGACTGACGATCAACGCGACACGTTCATCGACATGGCGGAAAATCTCGGTCTCGAACCGGGTGAGGCCGAGGACCTGGTCGATCTTTATTTGGAGGAAGCTGACGAGAAAGCGTTGGCAGACCAG
>JBEEHZ010000239.1:0-3149 GCA_041167705.1 Verrucomicrobiota bacterium
TCTCTGGCGTTGCATGAAACGCCTGCCGAATCGCGGGAACATCGGAATCTTCAATCGCAGTTACTACGAAGAAGTGCTCATCGTTCGTGTGCATCCCGCGTTCCTGGCAAAGCAAAGAATTCCGCCGCAGCTGGTTGGGAAAGACATCTGGGCCGAGCGTTTCGAGGACATCCGCAATTTCGAACAATATCTCGGCCGGAACGGCGTCGTCGTGCGGAAATTCTTTCTCTATGTCTCAAAGAAAGAACAGAAACGGCGATTCTTGGAGCGAATCGACGACCCAACGAAGAATTGGAAGTTCTCGGCGAGTGACACGGCTGAGCGCGATTTCTGGGACAAATACATGGAGGCGTACGAGGAGATGATTCGCGAGACCGCGACGAAAGACGCGCCATGGTATGTGGTGCCGGCCGACAACAAATGGTTCACCCGGGTTATCGTTGCCGCCGCGGTGATCGAGGCACTCGCCGATTTGGATTTAGGGTATCCGAAAGTTGACGAGAAAAAAATGAAAGAACTCGCGGCGGCGAAGACCAAGCTGCTCCACAAATAGGTGAGCCCAGTCTACTGCGATGAAGAAGACAAAGGCCTGTGTCAGGGGGCGGCAGGTAAACTGAAGATTCTCTGAAATTTCGGGGCTCAGAAGCTTGAGAAAGAGATAGATGAGCGATTCTACTCTTAACTCAAACGGACAAGGCGACGGACGAAACCCATACACACCGCGGGTAGTCATCGTTGGCGGCGGTTTTGGTGGTCTGGCTGCGGCCAAAGCCCTTGGGAAAGGGCCGGTCGAAGTCATTCTCATTGACCGGACGAACCATCATGTTTTTCAGCCGCTTCTTTATCAGGTAGCGACCTCAGTACTCGCGCCGTCGCAAATGAGTTCGCCAATCCGCGAGGTATTGCGAAGACATAAAAATACAAAAGTGATAATGGGCGAGGTTTCCGGCGTGGATAAAGCGCAACGCTGCGTTTTTGTAAACGACGCAGATCGCGAGCATGTGCCGGTGCCGTACGACTACCTCATTCTCGCGACCGGCGCGCGACACAGTTATTTCGGACACAACGAATTTGAAAAGTTTGCTCCGGGATTGAAAAGCCTGGCCGACGCAGTGGGTATTCGAAACAAAATCCTCAGCGCCTTCGAGCAGGCCGAGGCGGAAGAAGATGTCGATCTTCACCGCGATTTGTTGACCTTCGTTTTGGTTGGCGCCGGACCCACCGGCGTCGAAATGGCGGCGGCGCTCGCTATTTTCGTTCGGACGTCATTACGGTCCGAATTCCGCCGGATCGATCCAACTTCAGCGCGAATCGTGTTGATTGACGCGTCTCGAAAAGTTCTTGGGACTTTTGCCCCGAGTCTCTCTGAGGCAGCGGAGCTCCATCTGCAAAAGCTCGGAGTTGAAATCCACCTGGGCCATGCCGTCGAGAAGATCGACAGCGAAGGAGTCATCGTCGCAGGGGAGCGAATTGCGAGCAAGACAGTGATCTGGACGGCCGGTGTTACGCCTTCCCCCGCTGGAAAATGGTTAGGGGTGGAGACCGATCGCGCCGGTCGTGTTCGTATTCAACCCGATCTTCGAGTTCCAAATCATCCGGAAATTTTCGTGGTCGGCGATACGGCCTCGCTCGATCAGGACGGAAAACCGCTGGCGGGCGTCGCTCAAGTTGCAATGCAACAAGGACGCTATGCTGGAAAATTGATTCGCCGCCAACTTGCCGGCAAGAAGGCGCCCAAGCCGTTTCGCTATTTCGACAAGGGCAACATGGCTGTGGTCGGCAAAGGCTATGCCGTTTTGGAAAGCGGCAAATTACATCTGCATGGACTGATCGCGTGGCTGGGGTGGGCTTTCATTCACATCACGTTTCTGTCTCAGCTCAGTCTGAAAATCAGCGTGCTCTTGCAATGGGGCTGGTTGTTCCTAACCGGCCAGCGCGGTTCGCGTCTCATCGTGAATTATCAGCAATCTGAACCGGCACAAACAACGCCGCCCCCTGCGGCCACGCCAAATCGGGGAGCTCAGCCCGCGCGTCTCGAAACCACTTTGACTAAGTGACGTGAAAATCTTCGCCGCCGGAATCAGTCACAAGACCGCGCCGGTGGAACTGCGCGAGCAGCTCGCGGTGAAACAGTCCGCGATTGTCGATCTTGCGTTTGTGCTGAAGTGCTTCGGCCATCTCGACGAAATCGTTCTGCTTTCAACTTGCAATCGTGTTGAAATCTACGGAACAACGCGAAAGGCAACGGGTCACATTAAATCACTTTTGCAATTGCTTTGCGCCGAGCCGCGCGATTTGGATCCGCATATTTATCTCTACGAGGGCGCCGCTGCCGTGCGTCATCTGCTTCGCGTCGGAGCGGGTTTGGACTCGATGGCGCTGGGTGAAACTGAAATCACCGGCCAAATCAAAAATGCCTACGAGATCGCCTGCAACGCCGGACTAACCGGCCGCGTTTTGAATCGGCTGTTTCAAAGGGCGTTTCAAGCAACGAAGGAAATTCGGACGCGCACCGGGATCGGGCGCGGCACTGTTTCAATCAAAAGCACCGCGGTGGAATTGATTGGAAAGACCGATCTGTCGCAGCAATCGATCATGGTCCTCGGCGCCGGCGAGTTTGCGGAGAGTTGCGTTCGTCTTCTGGTCAAAAAAGGCGCGCGTTCCATCTTCATTTCGAGTCGTTCGTTTGACGGCGCGCTCGATCTCGCGACGCGCTGCGGCGGAGACGCGGTCTGTTTCGGTTATTGTCTTTTTGAAATGCGCGATGTCGATGTTGTCATCGCGGCGACGAGCAGCTCGGAGACATTACTGAGCCGCGACGACGTAAAGAATTTGATGAAGGCACGGCGCAATCGGCCGCTGTTGCTGATCGATTTGTCCGTGCCGCGAAACATCGATCCGGCCGTGGGCGGGCTCGAGCATGTCGCTCTATATAATATAGATGATTTGGAAGGGCTGGCTCGCCGCGGCGTTCAGGCTCGCGAGAGAGAGTTGGCGGCGTGTCATCAGATTATCGAGGAGCACGTCGCGGGGCTGATCGAGAAACTTAATACTGAATACGAACGGCTTTCGGCCAAAGAACGAAACAACCGCTGGGTGCCGGACCCATTAGCAACTCCCTCAAATCTTCTTCCAACAGCAGCCTAGGG
>JBEEHZ010000240.1:0-3528 GCA_041167705.1 Verrucomicrobiota bacterium
CAGCGCGCTTCCCAAGCCGTAACCTCGGATCGTTGTTCCCCATACAAAAAAGGTTGTGTTTAAGCTCATCAACGCGAGACCGACCAGGGGAACGTCAGTACGAAATAAGCGCGAGTTAATCCAAAAGGCGCTGATGACGAAGCAACCGACGCAAAAGCCGAAAATGCGTAATACGGTATCGCTCGAGCCGAACAAGATCGTGTAAATGCGGACGATCAGCGGAAAAAATGGTGGAAAAGCTTCATGCTGAAAGTTCCGAAGAACATCAGAGACTGACGGCATTCGTGCCAATTGCACGCTGGCGCATTCGTCTCGCCAGAGTGCGCCTGCATGGTTGGCGCGGACAGCGAGGAGAAAAATCGCCATCGCGGAAAGAAGAAGACCCACCGTCCATTCCGCTCGTTTCAGTAAATCCGGTCGAGTCACGGCGAGTTTTCTTCGATCTGTTGCTTAAGTGCTTTGAATTCGGGTTGGTCGGGATTGAGTCCAATCGCCGTGTCAATCTCGCTCCGAGCGGCCTGGCGATCACTTTTCGCGAGCAACGTTTTTGCGAGTAGAAAATGCGTTTTGGCATTGCGTGGATCGACATTTTCCGCCCGCCGAAACCAGTTTTCAGCGTCGCCATACCGAAAAGCGTCGAGAGCAATTACCCCGAGGTTGTTGAACGCGCCCTTGTGTTGCGGATTAAGATCTAGAACGGCGCGATAAAACGACTGCGCTGCGACGGAATCATTTTGGGCGAGCCGCAAATTGCCGAGAGCGAACAGAGTTTCCGAGTTGTCAGGGACGTAAGCGTGGGCGATGGCGAGTTTTTTCTCCGCAAGCGGCAGGTTATTCGATTCCAGCGCTTGCCATCCTGAATTGTAAGCGTCGAGTGCCCAAAGGGAGGGATCGCGCTGTGGCCAGGCGACGAGCATTGTCGATGGAACGAGCAGGATGAGGTAAATCGCCGCAGTCTTTAAGTCGCGCGCGGCGACGACTTGCCACAGCATCGACAATCCGAATGCGGCGAAGATGAGCAAACCCGGAACCGCGACAAGCCGGTAGCGTTCGGTAATAAAAACGCCGAGCAGCGTCAACATTGACAATAGGATTGCCCCGAGAACCCAGCGCGATCGGGGCGCAAGCCAGTATCCGAGGAAGATTCCAGGAATCGCAAGCGCGGCGACGATTCCAAAAGAAAGCCCAGGCAGAATAACACTCTGTTCACGCAGGCTGGTGATAATGCTTAAGTCGTCATATTGGAATGCGCTCCAAAAGTTGCGCAACTTACGTGCGTCGAGTTTTAACCAATCACCGAAATGATTCGCGACATACGTCTTGGCCTTCCCTGACCAATGTGCGGAAACTTCGGCGTGCTTGAGTGATCGCCCTGCGGCCGTTTCAGCTTGGGCGATCGAATCCTGGAGCATGGCGGCCTGACCAGCCCGCAACCCCGGTGGGAAACGCGGATAGCCATTAGCTTCGGGATTATTGCCGATCCAGAAGTTAATGCCGCTGTGCGCGGAAAGAAGAACAGGGTCGCGGGCGACGAAGTAATTATGAACCCAGCAGGGCGCCGTTCCGAATGCGAGACCAGCGAACAGAAGAACGCACCGCGCAATTAAAAATCGCCACCATTGACGCCCGTTTTTAGATCCTAAAAGCAACGCCCCTAAAAGCAGTGGGACGACTGCGAGAATTGTCGCGACCGCGGTTGCCGTAATACCGATGAGCAGAGCGTCCAAGAAACATTCCGTTGCGTTCGGGGCTTCGTCGTTTCGCACAACCCGCCAAACAACGAACCAAAATACCAGGACAAACCAGGCGGTGGGCATTAGGACGATGGAATAAGCCTCGGCGGGAACACAAAGCGCCCAGCCGAATGCGGCGAATAAGCCGATCAATCGTGCATTCGCCTGATGGGCGAGGTTTGAAGTCGAAGATGTCGATCTAACTGAGGCGAAAATTCGGAGACAGATCCGATAAATTACTGCGGCGGTGCCAGCATCGAGTCCGGCCTGGAGCACGCCGGGAACGAAAGGATTTTCACCGAAAAGTTTGTAAAGAAACGCGAGGAGATAGGCGTAGCCGGGCAATCCATAAAAGGCCAGATGTTGGGTGAACTGACCATGAAGAATGGCTCGAGCCCAATCGTTGTAGAAATGCATGTCGCCCCGGATCGGCAGCAGGAGGGATGAATGGGTCAGGCGCACCAGAGCCCAGAGACGTAAAACGAACACCCCGAAGAAGATCAAGTGGCCGAGCCCGAGGGAGAAACGTCCGGCGGGCGGGTCAGATTTCACCGGGATTGGCATTAACACTGCTCATTAAAGCTCACTTCGCGATCGATATCGCGGAGCGCAGTCAAACAAACAAGAGAATATAGAAAGCAATAGCATGTTAAACGCCATCAACAAACGCCGCGGGGGCTTCACCCTCGTGGAAATCATGATCGTTGTAGCGATCATCGCCTTACTCGCAGCGATCGCCGTCCCGGGGTTTCTCCGGGCCCGTAAACGCTCGCAAGCCAGCCGTATTCTGAACGATCTGCGAATGATCGATTCAGCGTGCGATCAATACGCAATTGAAACCAACCGCGCAACCGGCAATACGGTCGCCGTCACCGATTGGACAAACTACCTCAAAAAGGGTTCGCTGCTTTACAACAGCGGCAACAGCCTACTGGGAACTCCTTACGGCGCACAAAAAGTCGACACCATACCGACGGTGCCTCCAGCGGACTACACCACGCTGTCGGACGTAGCCGGCGTGGGTTTCTGGTCGCCTTACGGTCCTTAACGAATCTGACGATTCATTCTCCTGTCATTCGCGGCTAGCCGGAGTGGCAGGGAATGAGTCGTGAGAAAGGAGAAGGATCCTTCTATCGCGGCTCGCCTACGAATAAATAGAAAGAAACGCAATAATGTTTAGAAAACTTCAAACCAAACACGCCGGGTTCACCCTGGTAGAAATCATGATCGTGGTGGCAATCATCGCATTGCTGGCCGCGATTGCAGTGCCGGGATTCCTCCGGGCGCGGAAACGCTCGCAAGCGAGCCGTATCCTGAACGATCTACGCATGATCGATTCAGCATGCGACCAGTACGCGATCGAAACCAACCGGCACACCGGCGACCCAGTGGCCGTCACTGATTGGACGAACTACCTGAAGAAGGGTTCGCTCCTCTACAACAGCGGCAACAGCCTACTGGGAAATAGTTACGGCCCACAAGTGGTCGATACCATTCCAACTGTAATTCCAGCGGACTATACCACATTGTCGGACGTAGCCGGCGTGGGCTTCTGGTCGCCTTACGGACCATAGTTAGAGCTTTGGCTCTATGTGGAGGCGTCCTACTCCTGAACGGAGAGGACGCTTCTTCCTTTCGCTGCAACCCATCGACTGAGATCAACTTTGACCACGCCGCTTGTCATGCTTCGCATCGGCAATCCACCAGTGAATAAAAGTTGCGTAGAAGCATCCGCTTCGAAATTTCGTCTCCCTCACTTAGCGCGATTTCTTTGTGCTAATTGGTTTCGCTGCCT
>JBEEHZ010000241.1:0-5556 GCA_041167705.1 Verrucomicrobiota bacterium
TGCCATAATCAAAGCGACCGAAGTGTCGATCGAGAAGAAATCATCGGCGGGGAATTGAAACTGTACCATACCGAGGCCCGGATATAGCCAACCTCGGTGGAGGGTCGCTCCCGCCGCCGGGACAAACTTCTCAGCGGATCCGTTTCGTGCAACGCCTTCGAAGATCGATTGAACGTTACCGGTGGACCGATCCTGCTTTCAGCAAGTTCGTGCCAACACACTTAACGGTCTCGCCATAGCGGTGGCGTTCTGCAGAATTCGACGCCGTGGCTGTTCCGAATGAGCCAACTAACCACAATCAACAATAACTGCCGCATGGCCGGCGCGACGGCAAATCGCGCGCGCCAGCCGCAATGACCGACCACTGATGTCGGCGATGCGGTAATTTAAAGCTTCACGTTGCCAGCACCCATTCTCGCCACGGCACTTGGTAGAGGAGTATCGCCACAAAGCAGATAATATAAACGGCCGCGATTCTGGGAAATTTCTCCTTTGCCAACGTGAAACCCATAATGGCCAGAATCCAGCCAAAACCGAAGACCGGTGCCGGAATATAAGTGGTGAAGATAAAGAACAGGAGAAGGATATGTGCGAGCTTGTCCGTCACTGGCCGCCGGATGAGCAACAGTGAACCGATGAGCAATTGAAGTGACACGTCCCACCAGGTCAGAACCAACGCAGCGACGCGTGCCCGCTCTGAGCCCGGGATTTGCAGCTCGTTTCCCTCGACTTCGGCAAAAGGACTTCGAAGTAATGCGATTCGCTTTTGCACTGCGTCCGGCACTGAAGGGTCGATCCCGATTAGTTTGCCGAACGCGGTGAATCGCGAATCGGTATAGAGGTAATGTTCAAACATCGCGCCTGAACGATAACTGGGTGAGGAAAGCTTTTGTGCGCTGGCGGCGAGAAAAACCAGACAGAGAAAGAAGCGCGCGTTGAAGCGAATGGTTCGGCGCGAGTCCTCAGGTTGAGCAAAGAGGTGGGCGATGAACAGCACCCACAGCCAGTAGTCGAGGAGATATTTGTGATTATCGGTCCGTTCCCAGTCGACAATCGTCGCGATCGTTCCGGCAACGGAAAGGACAAGCCAGAACCCCGGTCTGCAAATCGACCGTGGCTGCAGGACAAAAACAAGCAAACAGATTCGCGCCACCGTCTGGAAGAGCCAGTGTTCGAACCCGAAGATCACTGACAAGACAAGCGTCAGTACGCCGATGGTCTGAAGCAGATCCAGGCGCTGAACGAATTCGACGAGGGCATGGAACCGCAATGCGCTTGGGCCACGCGGCCATGAACCGAAATGATTGGCGGTCGAAACAGCCACGTCGTTGCCGTGCGAATTCGTCACGAATCTGGTTAGTCCGCTGTTGACCGGAACAGCTCTTCCGGTTTGAACAAGAATGTTTGAGCCAAAGTGGAACGCGCGCGCTTCGTGACCGGGTCATACGCGATTTTCCAGAATTCCACCTCGATATTTCGTTGCCGTGATTCATTCCCGGACCGCCGGCCATACGGCACCATGATGTGAAATGATTCCGAGGCAGTTCCGACTGGTTCACCCTGGACATTGAAAATCGTCACCGGGTTTTGCTGACGCATAGCAGTCCAATTCTCTTGCGCGATCTTTCGGACGGCGCGCAGGAAGGTTTCTCGGTCGGGATATTCCAGCGCGCTGTTCAGTAGGTTTGTTTCTTCCGGCGAGAACTGACTGAGCGGGTTGCGGCTGCCATCGGGCTCGACGATGAAAATCTTAGCGTAACGGTTCTGGACGCTATCGGCTGCGGCGAACATTCCCATCCCGCCGCCTTTCCAGGTCGACAGGTCATGCTTGCTGCTGAGGTAAATCTGGTGACCAAGAATTAGCAATGATGCCGTGGGAACGCAAAGCATGAGGGCTCGCTCTACGAATCGCGATGGGTGCGATAGCGGCGGCGTTCCAGAAAAGCTCACCAGTGTGTGCCTTCGCTCAAATCTATCATTGCCGCGTGATGAGTGAGTCTATTCATCTGATTGCTGGTGCCGGCTACATAAATCCGAAAAAAAAGCAGCCGAGCGCGAGCTCGGCTGCTTAAATTGATATTAATCGAGTTTAGCGACCGCCGCCGAACTTGTAGTTCAGACCGAAGCGCACAACATAGTCTTCGTTTTGGAAGTCGAAGCGAAAACGGTCACCACCCGAGGTGGTGAAGCTGCCCGTGCTCGTAGGATAGTGGTAGTAGAGGGCCTCCATGCGCGCGCTCCAGTGGCAATTAAACATGTATTCGGTACCAACACCGGCGACAAAGCCAGCCTGCCAGTCGTCCTGATGCGCACTTAAATTTTCCTCCTCGGCAACAAATTTGTCTCTGCCGTGTGAGACAGCCACACCGGCAGTGGCGTAGATTAGGGCCCTATCAACAGCGATGCCCGCGCGCGCACGCACGCTCCCTTGAACATCGACTTTGGCTTTATGCATCAAATGCCCACTGCTCCCCGAGAATGCCTCAAGCGTCTGAGTATCCGACGTATTCAGATAGTCGGCGTCAGCCTCCACTCCGAAAACGAACGCTCCATTTTGCCAATTGTATCCGAACTGGCCACCGCCAGCGAAATTTGTGTCTTCGAGCGTGTTTGATTCAGGGTCGAACCAATCGTCCAAGTCGGACATGGTGGTGTTGAGACCAGCGACGCCCGCGTTGACGCCGATATAAAAACCGCTCCAGTCACAGGGCGGCGGCGCCGGCGCCATCTCTTTAGCTTCCATCCGCTCGGGGCCAGCGGACGCAATTTGAGCAAAACCAATTGATGCGAAGAAAACCACAGTTAAGGCAAGATATCTTTTCATAGGGCGTGTTTAAACCAAGTTTTCCACAGGGCTGTCAACAACTTTATGTAAAACGTTCGTTAGGCGGTTATAAAAACTAGAATAAGGACTCGGGCCCGTTTTCGGACTATGATCACCAGCGGCCTTTCCGCAGCGGATCAATCGCTGCTCAGCCGACGCGAAAACGGACGTCGCGGATGACTTTGCCGCCGAAGCGTTGCTTCAATTTTCGCAAGATGTCGATCTTCGAGACTTGTTCGAGTTCGTAATGCAACGCCGGCTGGAGCACACGCACATACAAAATTCCTTCGCGCAAAGCAACCGGTGCCGAATGGGCCGAAATGAATTCGCCGACGATTTTGCTCCACGCTTCCTGCACCTCGGTTTCGTGCAATCGCTCTTTCAGCCCAAGCCGCTGCATCAGGTTGGGTAAAACATCCGAGGCGCTCCGCCATCGGTCGCTTGGCACAGATTTCTCCGATAGTCCGCGCCATTCAGCAATGGCTTTGGCGCGAAGTGTGGCGTTCATCTTGTCATGTCGAGCCGGAGCCGAGACATCTCTAAATATTTCAGAAACAGCTAGAGATTCCTCGACTTCGCTCGGAATGACAAGATCGACAATCGTCGATCAGTACCGCCGCCGCATGTTGCTCGGCAGGATATTCAGCTCAGTGCGGTACTTGGCGACGGTGCGGCGCGCGATCGGAATTCCGCGCTTGCTCAAGATCTCAACAATCTCTTTATCACTTAACGGTGCAGTACCTTCTTCACTTTTGACGAGATCCAGGATCGCCTCTTTCACGCTGGTGTTGCTCATCGATTCACCGGTGGCCGTTTGGTAACCGGGCGTGAAAAAGTATTTCATCTCGAACACGCCCTGCGGCGTGGACATGTATTTCCCCGATATGGCGCGGCTCACTGTCGTTTCATGCACGCCGACCGCGTCCGCGATCTGGACCATCGTCATTGGTTTAAGAAACGCCGAGCCCTTGTCGAAGAACTCGCGCTGCCGTTTCACAATCTCGTGCGCGATGTTGGAAATCGTTTGCTGGCGTTGATGAATTGATTTGATCAAAAATTTTCCGCTTCGGATTTTGTCGCGGATGTAGTCCTTCACTTCGTTGCCGTTGCGGTCCTGCGCCATGATGTCCTTGTACGTATTGCTGATGCGCAGATGCGGAATTTGTTCGCCGTTTAAAATGACTTGATAGGTGCCGTTTACTTTTTCGACTGTCACGTCCGGGAGGACATAATTTTGCGGCGCCTGGGCAAAAATCGCGCCCGGTCGCGGATCGAGCTGGGCGATGTTATTCGCACATTTTTGGACTTGCTCGACGCTGATTCCGATCCGGCGCGCAATTTCGGGAAAACGTCGTTTGCCCAAATCCTGCATGTGATCGGCAATAATTTTATATTCGAGACTGCTTTGTCTTCCTTCCCGTTTGAGCTGGATGAGCAAACAGTCGCGCAGATCTCGCGCGCCTACGCCCGGCGGATGAAAGCTCTGAACGAGGGTGAGCATGTTCTCGAAATCTTCCTGCGGTATTCCGGTATTGAGCGCCATCTCTTCCGGCGTGGTCTGCAAAAATCCGTTGTCGTCGATGTTGCCAATGATCAGCTCGGCCGTCTTGCGATCGTCGCCGTCGAGCGCGTTTTGATTGAGCTGTCCCATCAAATGTTGTTGCAACGTCTCCTGGGTCGGGATGGAATCGAAAAAGAACTGGCGCTTTTCTTCCGCTTCCTGCGAGCGGCCGCTGTAGCTGCTCGATTGCGCCATGTAATCGCGCCATTCCTCATCGAGCTTCGCCAGCTTATCGAATTCCTCTTTGAAATTGTCGTCCGGGGGAGTTTCCGATTCAGGTGGCGCGTCCGGATTCGGCGGGTCTGCCAACTCTTCCAGCACCGGATTCGTTTCCATTTCCTGCTGAACGAGGTTGCGCAGCTCAAGTAACGGCGCCTGTAGAATGAGCAAGCTTTGCTGAAGTTGCGGGGCAAGGACCTGCTGCAGAGAAAGATTCTGCGTTTGATGCATCCCAGGACCGGCCATACGTGGAGTTTACTGTCGGGCGAACCACAGGCAAGCAGGTTACGGGCCGCCTCCCTTGCGCCCCGGCAGTATTCGTGCTCCAGGACAATTTCAGGAACACGAATTGCTACCCAGTCATAGGTCATCTTTAGGAATGAAACGAATTCTCCTTGCGCTTTTGCTGCCGGCGACGTTGCTCATTGTGCCGTTTAGCGGGGCGCAAACGCCCGATGCCAACGAGCAGCAAAAACTCCTCGCGCTAATTAAGGATGTCCAAACGCAACAAACTCAACTCGCTGACAATCAGGCCAAGATTGAGACCAAACTCGCCGACCTGAATGAAACGATTCGCGTTGCGCGACTACTTGCTGGAAAAATTGGAAAATGAGCACTATGACCCGAGCAAGTTTTCTCGTTTTAGTATCATGCGCCTTACCGCTCGCCTTTCCGGCAGACGCGCAATCACCCAGCCCTATTATTGTCCAAGTCGCTTCTGCCCTGCCAACCGCGCCAACAGCTCCTGCTCCGCAAGCGGCGCAGGATTATCGTGCAGTCGGGGAAGCGATAAAGGTCCTCGAGCAAATGAAAGCAGCCAATCAAGAGATTCTGAGTAAGCAGGAAGCCGCGTTGGAACGTCTAGATGAGGCGCAAAAAGCTGCCGACCAGATCAAAATCTTTGCACATCGGTCAAGCGGGTAGTTTACCGACCAGCTGCGCATCTTCGCCA
>JBEEHZ010000242.1:0-2512 GCA_041167705.1 Verrucomicrobiota bacterium
AACAGAAAATAATAAGCAGTGGTTCAGCCAACCCTCGCCCTCTTTTGGGAGTTTTGTGCAGAAGTAGCGTCACCCACCCCCACCACGCCCCAAACTCGAAAGAATTCATCGCCCGAACGCCACCCTGCCCCACCCAAACCCCACCCGGTTACGGGTTGAGATTGATCAGGTATTCCTTGGTTCCATGGAGCCAACGCGTGCCCAACACAAAGTGCTTTGGCAGAGCGCTCAGTGCGATGCCCAAATCGGTTGCCGCCAAATTTCGGAAGATTGCTGCGGAGTCCCTCCACATCAAAAAGGCTGCGGACTTGAACTGCGCTCATCCATTCGGCCGGTTTCTTCTCGTCATTTGGATAGTTCTTGAGGGCTTCGGACAGGAGTTCCAACAGTTGACCCGGAGCAGCTATCAGGCGGGGACTTCGAATTGACTCATCAACTTGAACGTCTCGTAGCGCTCGTTGATCTGGTCCATCGTTAAGTTGCGCAAGCGTTCGAGACTGAATGCTTCCACGCAAAAACTCGCCAGCACACTGCCGTAGATCATTGCTTTGCGGAGATCGGTGAAGCTCACCTTCTTCACGTTCCCGGCCAAATACCCGGCCATGCCGCCGGCAAAGGTGTCCCCTGCCCCGGTTGGATCGTGAATGTCTTCGAGCGGATACGCGCCGCAGTTGAAGAATTCGTTCTCGCCGAAAAGCAGCGCACCGTGCTCGCCTTTTTTGATCGCGACATAACGCGGACCCATTTTTCGAATCGCGCGGCCGGCTTTGATCAAACTCGTCTCCTTTGTCATTTCGCGGGCTTCGCTGTCGTTCAGAATCAAAAGATCGACGGCCGGCAGAAGCGCATCCAAATCGGCGCGAGTGGTCTCGATCCAAAGGTCCATTGTGTCGGCAACGACAAAGCGCGGTTTTTCCATTTGCTTGAGCACATGGGATTGCAAAGCTGGCGCGATGTTGGCCAGCAATGCGAAATCAGTTTGCCGGTAGGACTTGGGCAACTCCGGCTTAAAATTTTCAAAGACGTTGAGTGCGACCGAGCGCGTCTCGCGCGTGTTCAAGTCCCACGCATATTCGCCCGACCAGCGAAAAGTTTTTCCGTCGACGCGCTGCACGCCCGCGCTGTCGATCTTGCGCGATTTCCAAAAATCGAACTCGGCCTGCGGAAAATCGCTGCCGACTACACCGACCAGTTTCACCGGCGAAAAATAACTCGCGGCTGCGGCCGCATATGAGGCCGAGCCGCCTAATAAGTCGGCATGTTCTTCGACCGGTGTTTTTACGGTGTCGAGCGCAATGGAACCAACAACGAGCAGAGACATAAAACAGAGATCACCCTCCTTCGCCAAGGCTACGGCGTCCAGGGAGGTCAGCGATCAGAAGATTTCTGCAAGCACGGCCGTACTCAACAATGTCGGGCGCCTTGAGCAAACCGGAAACAATCGCAGCCCGTTTTGCGCCGGCGGCAATGACCTGGCCGAGATTGTCGATCTTGATTCCGCCAATGCAAAAAATCGGAACGGTGAGTTCATGATGAACCCGTTTGATACCCGTTAATCCGATCGGCTGATAATCCGGCTTCGTTGGCGTCGCGAAAATAGGACCGAACCCAACGTAATCCGCGCCTTCGCGTTCCGCCGCCACCGCCTGCTCGAAACTGTGCGTGGATTTTCCGAGGAGAACGTGGCGGCCCGCTTTCTTGCGCGCGTGCCCAAGTGAGTCGTCGTCCTGGCCGAGGTGAACTCCTTCCACACGAACCGTGGCCGCAACTTCCGCGTGATCATTCACAATTAAAGGAATTCCGGCTCCCAAAGTGATTTGATGCAATGCGCCGGCAAGATCGACAATTTCTTCGAGTGACTGCCTCTTGGCGCGCAATTGGATAAGATCGACATCGCCTTCAATCATCGCCTTCGTCACACGGTCGGCGTCAGCAACATCGACGTAACCGAGATCCAGGATTCCGTAGAGCCGGCAATCGCTTAGATTTCGCAAAGCGTTATTCGTGCAGGTGAGCGCGTGGCGGCATGAGCTGAAAAGCTTCCGAGCTCATCATTCGCTCGACGAAACCGGTGTCGTACTTGCCTTCGCGGAATTCGCCGCTGCGCATGATGGCGGCGTGAAACGGAACCGTCGTCTTGATTCCGGTAACGTAATATTCGTCGAGCGCGCGGCGCATGCGATCGATCGCCGAATCCCGCGTCGCTCCGACCGTGATAATTTTTCCAATCAGCGAATCGTAATAGGGCGGCACGACATAACCGGTGTAAGCGTGGGAATCGATCCGAACACCGCGGCCGCCGGGCGCATAATAAAAAACGATCTTTCCGGGTGACGGCTGAAAATTATTCGCCGGATCCTCGGCATTGATCCGGCACTGAATCGCATGCGAGCGCGGCACCGCATGCGCGACGTGCGGCGAAAGCGGTTCGCCGGCGGCGATGCGGATTTGTTCCTTCACCAGATCGCAGCCGTAAACTTCTTCGGTGATGGTGTGCTCGACTTGAAGCCGC
>JBEEHZ010000243.1:0-3440 GCA_041167705.1 Verrucomicrobiota bacterium
ACCTGCGTGGTTCACGCTGCCGGTGTTAATCGTCGTCATTATCGTGAAAGAGTTGCTTTCACGGCGCGTTTTCGCCGTGGCGGATAATCTCGATTCTAACGCGCTAAAAGGCGATGCGTGGCATCACCGTTCTGACGCCGTGACTTCTGCGGCCGCAGCGATTGGCATTACAATCGCGCTGATCGGCGGAAAAGGCTGGGAAATGGCTGACGACTGGGGCGCTCTGGCGGCGTGTTCAGTCATTGTGACAAACGCTTTTCGGATCGTGAGAGCGTCGGTCTACGATGCCACCGATCGCGCCGTATCACCGGAGCTTCGCGAGTCGATATGCACAGCTGCCGCAAACCTCCCCGGCGTCCGACGGATTGAGAAATGCCTGATTAGGAAGAGCGGAATTGGACTTTTTGTCGAACTGCACGTCGAAGTCGATCCATCACTTACGATCCGCGACGGCCATCGCGTCGGTCATCAAGTAAAAGCTGCGCTGATTTCCGGCAACTCGCGCATTCAGGACGTCATCGTGCATCTCGAGCCCGCCGAAGCAGACCGCTGAATTAATCCATGTGCGCCATCATTTTCGGCCCGCCTGTCCGCAAAAATCGAACAATGAGAAACGCGGCAATCGCAAGGAAAATGATGTTCAACACGGTCGTGTAATTAAGAGTGATCGTGGTCTCGACGATCTGGGCGTTCCGATGCTGCGGAATCAATCCCAAGCCGCCGAAAAGAAACTCGACGATCAACGCTGCTACGACCATTGCGGCGTAAAAAACCGCGACAATCAAAGCAGCGACTTTCCAGCCGTAGTACTTCCGATAGATGTCGATGATCGGCAGCACGATCAGATCCGCGTAAATAAACGCGATCACCCCGCCGAAACTAATCCCGCCGTTCCAAAGAACAGCCGCGAGCGGAATGTTTCCGACCGAGCAGACGAAGGAGAGAACTGCAACCAATGGTCCGACGATTGGCCCCCATAAAGTCGCGGCGACTGGATGCGAAGTTAAGAAGAAGTCTTTCCAAAAATCCTGCGGCACCCAGGCGCCGAGTGCGCCCGCGATAAGAAGGCCGCCAGCGATGTCTTTCCAAACAGCGGCCCAATCCATGACAAAATAATGACTCGTAGCCGTGATGCCCTCGTTCGACGTGATTCGCTGCCAAAGCGAGCCTTTCTCCACGCTCATATCCATCTCGGCGTGACCTTCCATGCTTCCTTTGATCCCTTTGTCCGCCTGTTTCCGCGCCTCGCTTATCAGCTTCCGCGAAAGAAAAATTCGGAAAAGCACGGCCATGATCACAACCATCAACGGACCGCCGGTAAATTCGGCGAGCGCAAATTGCCACCCCATCAACACGATCAAGATAACACTCAGTTCGGCAACCAGATTGGTGGAAGCGAGCTCGAACGCCATCGCGGCGGTGAAATCCGCGCCTTTCCGAAAAATCGAACGTGCCAACGCGACCGCTGCATACGAACACGACGACGAGGCCGCCCCAAGTCCGGTGGCGATGGCAAGAGACTTCGGCGAATCGTTCGGGAGCAATCGGCTCATCTCTCCCTTGGAGACGACCGCCTGGACAACGCCCGAGAGCCCAAATCCCAAAATCAGCGGCCACAAAATTTCCCAGAACATGGCAAACGCCATCCATAGAGCGTGTCCCAAAGCACTCATCAGCTCCGTCATTGTTTTAGATGATGTTTTTCGCTGGCATTAGCTGAACCAGGAGAACAGAATAATATCGATGAAAATCTATACGAAAATACTGTTTTCGATTTTGGTCGCAGGGCTGTGCACGGTCTCTTTTGCAGCGGACAAACCGAATTGCAACAAAACGGGCAAGAATTGTCCGATGAATAAGGGTAAGGCCTGCAATTGCGGCAAAGATTGCGGCTGCGCTAAGATGTAGGTAATCACGGGGTTTCTTTCAAAGCGCGCTGTTTCCAGATCAGAAAAATTACTGGATAAACGAGCGCCTCGAGAAGCACGCTTGTCACGACTCCGCCGGTCGGTCGGCATGAGCATCGCTACTCTATGCGAATATCACGCGCGACATTCACAGCCTCCCGAAATGGCTGCGCGTCCTTCTTTGATCAGGAATGGGATAAGAGCCAATGCCGCCACGCTGTCCAGCCACCACCAGTCGAACAGCCACGTCGCGGCCAATCCCACCATAAGAACGATGGAAAGATAACCACACGTGATCGATTCAATCGCATCCGCCCGTAATGCCCGCGAGTTTAGGCGCGCTGCGACTTTCAGTTTGAATCCGGCCAGGATCGGCATTCCGATTTTCGCGATGAGCCCGATTACAATTCCCCACACGCTTTCATGCGTATCGGTCACCCGATGCGCAATGAAAAGTCCGTAAGCCGAATTAAAGAGAACGTAAGCAACGAGAAAATACAAAGTGTAACCAACCAATCGAGAGGCACGTTGCTCCACGGCTTCAACTCGCGCTGCATCAGCGCGCCCCCTTGATTCCACTTGCAAACGCCAAAGCAGAACGACGGCACTAAAAAGCTCGATGACACTATCGATCCCGAATGCTTCAAGCAGCAGGCTTTTTGAGACCCACCCCAGAAGCAGCGACGCGGCTCCTTCAATCGTCATCCACGCGAGCGTGATGTAGGTCAGCAGTAGAGCGAACTTCAAATCAGCTGCGCGCTGATTGGTCGGATCGACCGACGTTTCGCTTACACGACCTGTTCGGGTTCTTGCGTGCATGAGTGATCACAGTCGCCGCATTCAAATTGCACTGTGATGTGTTCGATGCCGAACCGACCGTGCAGCTCATGTTGAATTCGATTAAGCAGCGCGTCGTCGATTCGGTCGTCCTGTTTGACCAGATGCGCAGTGAGCGCCGTCTCGGTAGTGCTCATGGCCCAGATGTGGAGATCATGAATCTTTGCGATTCCGGGGAGTGCGGCCAGGTAGCATTCGACTTCGGCAAGATCGACATCTTTTGGAACGCCTTGGAGGGCGAGATTCACTGATTCTCGGAGCAAATCCCACGTTCCCCAAACGATCACCGCGGAAATCAAGAGGCTGACGACTGGATCGATCCAGTGCCACCCAGTAAAAAGGATACCAACTCCGGCCACGACGACGCCGGCGGAGATTCCAGCGTCGGCGGTCATGTGCAAAAACGCGCCGCGGATGTTGAGATCGCCTTTGCGCCCCGACATGAACAAGAGCGCTGTGGCCGTGTTGATTCCGATGCCGAGAAGCGAAACCCAGATCACCGTGCGCGCAGCGACATCTGTCGGAGCATTGAATCGGCGCACAGCTTCCCACGCGATCGCTCCGACAGACACGAGCAAGAAGATTGCGTTAAATAACGCGGCGAGAATTGAGGTGCCCCGCAGTCCGTAGGTTCTGCGCTTGGTTGGCGCGCTCTTGGCCATCGCGCCCGCGCCCCACGCGAGCAGAAGGCCTAGC
>JBEEHZ010000244.1:0-4661 GCA_041167705.1 Verrucomicrobiota bacterium
AAGTGTTCCCGCTAAATAATCTGCTCGCCGCGGTGCTCATTCTGTTGCTGGTAACGTGGCACGAACATCCGGAACGAAGCGCTTCGCTGATCGCTGCATTTTTTGTCGCGGGACTCGCGCTCACAAATCATCAAACGATTGTGCTCCTCGCCCCGGCGTTTTGTTTCGTTTTATGGCAACGCCGCTCGATTTTGCGTCCTCGTCTTCTCGCGATCGGCGTCGCCGCTTTTATTATTGGATTACTGCCCTACGCGTACATCCCGTGGGTCGCTGCTCATCATCCAATTCACAATTGGGGCAACATCTCTTCGTTTCACGATTTCGTCGGTCTCATTACTCGACGCAGTTATGGGTCGACCCGCCTCATCGCCACGCCCGGCTACACCGGCGGATCGCCATGGATGAGAATCGCCGCGCTTGGCGTTTCGTTCGGGTCGGTCGCCGGAATGCTTATTATATTAGGAGCGATCCGCGTCTTTCAGCGCGTGCGCTGGTATTTTTGGTTTAGCCTGATCGCATTTATCTTTTCCGGTCCGTTTTTCATTTGGATCACCGGTCTCAATCTCACGACCGCGCCGTCGGCATTGTTCGTCTTGCAACGGTTTTTTCTGCTGTCGCATGTGGCGCTGGCGCCATTGGCCGCCTTTGGCGTTCTCGCGCTTGCGCAGTTCGTCGCGCGGGCTACCGGCTCAACGCGGTCGTTCGCTTTGCGTGTCGCCGCCACAACTTGCCTCGCTGCCGTCGTGATTGTTATTGCAACGGATTATCGGCGCATTGATCAAAGCCGAAATCTTATCGCCCGTCATTTTGGCGAAGATGTGTTCAACACGATACCGCCAAATTCGATTCTGCTGGTCAGCGGGGATGGCCTCGCTTTTCCGCTAATGTATCTCCAAAAAGTTGAGAACGTCGGCAAGGAAACGACCCTCGTGGTGCTTCCACTTCTGCTCGGCGAGTGGTACGTGCATCAATTGCGCGACCAACATCCTGACCTCGTCATCCCATTCGATCGCTACGATCCTGAAAACAACAATCTGAAAACTTTCGTTGCTGCGAATCAAGGACGAACCATCGCAGTCGCGGGGACCGCCGGAAACGATCACAGCCTGGACACGGACTATTGGCCGTACCAACAAGGCTTATTGTTTTTGATTACGCCCAGGTCACACGAGATTCCTTTGGATAGACTGCTCGCGGAGAACGAACAATTGCTCGGTCGTTGTCATCCTCCAGCGCCTGGAACAGTCCGCGCGAATACGTTCGAAGCGGACATCCTTTCCATTTATGCATATCCGGCTTTCAACATTGGCGGAATTTGTGAACGCACCGGCTTGAGCGCGGAAGCGCGCGTCTGGTACAAGCGTGCCCTCGCGGTCAATCCGCAGTTTTCAAAAGCGCGCGAGGCGCTGGCGCGACTGGAACATTGATTTTTGTAGGGGAAGCCGCTGGCTTCCCACGGGACGACAACGTCGTCCCTTACAGTTGATCCGGCGGTGAAGCCGCACATTGTCCTGTCATGGCAGGGTCGCGAAAAATTAAGACCATTGCCGCTTTTGCGGCCCTCTATTTGATCTGGGGCTCGACCTATCTCGGAATTCTTTTTGCCATTCAATCAATCCCGCCGTTCCTGATGGCGGGCGCGCGCTTTCTTTTCGCCGGCCTGATCATGTTCGCGATTGCGCGGACCCAAGGTCCATTAAGATCGACATTGGCCGAGTGGCGAACGTCGCTAATCGTCGGCGCGTGCTTGTTGTTAGGCGGAAACGGCGGCGTCACGCTCTCGGAAAAGTTTATCGAATCCGGTCTCGCCAGTCTGATTGTCGCGACTGTCCCTATCTATATCACTTTGCTCGGCTGGTTGTTCGGCATGACGGCGCGACCGGCGCCGCTTGTTTGGCTCGGACTGGCCGGCGGATTTCTAGGCGTTGCAGTTTTGCTGGGTCCGGCATTGCGGCTTTCTTCCGGGAGCGGTAGTCATCCCGCCATTGGCATGTCGATCTTGCTCTTGTCGTCTTTCATCTGGTCGGCGGGTTCGCTTTATTCCCGCACCGTGAAACATACGGCATCGCCCTTCCTCGCTGCCGCCCAGCAAATGTTTTGCGGTGGCGTGCTCTTGGTGCTCGTCGGATTTTTCGTCGGTGAACCAAGAAATCTTCATCCGAGCAACATCACGACTTTGTCGTTAGGCGCGTTCGCTTACCTCGTGTTAATTGGCGCGATCGTCGGTTACACCGCTTACTTCTGGCTGCTCCGCCATTGCGATCCGGCAAAGGTCGCGACTTATGCCTACGTCAATCCGATCGTCGCAGTATTGCTCGGCGCGTTATTCGCGCATGAAACAATAACTTTGCGCACGTTGCTGGCTGCGGCATTGATCATCGGTTCAGTGGCACTCGTTATCACCGTGCAACAGCTCAAAACAAAAACGCTGCCGCCGATCACGGCCGCAATCGAGACTGAATGCGCGCGATGAACCTGGTGAGCGCACGCGCCACCAAGTTTTTCGCCTCTCCCTTTTGCAAAGGGAGCGGACCAAGGTGAGGGATTGTTTCTGCTTAGCTAACACCCCAAACCGTTTCGTATTCGACTCCTCACCCTCCCCTCTCCTCGGTCGAAGAGGAGAGGGTGTGTCAGAGACTCGCATTAAAGATCTACCTATTTAATCGGCAGCTTGGAAGCCGCCACTCCTTAGGCTTTAATCTTGCATGGCCGAAAGCTCGCGGGCGCAGGAAACGATCGAAGTTGTGAAACGCAACTGGCGCGCGGAAGTCGAGACGGCCCAAGCGTATCGTGAGCTCGCTGGGCGCGAGACCGACGAAAAACGCAAGGGTATCTTGAATCGCATGGCGGAAGCAGAGGAGCGTCACGCGCAACGTTGGGCACAAAAGCTGGCGGACCTCGGCGAGCCAATTCCGACAATTCCGGACTCGTTAGGCCGACGCTTACAACGCTGGTTGAACCGCGCGCTCGGGACAGAGATCGCGATTCGTCGAATGGAAGCGGCCGAAGAAAAACATGAAGCCACCTTTCGCGATCAGCGCGAGCGGGTTCTCGCCGACGAACACGACGTGAAAGATTTTCTCCGTGAAAGCGCGGTCGAAGAAAAAGCGCACGCGCGTGCGCTCCAGACAATGGTGCCGCAGCTCGGGCCGCGCACTGTGCTCGACACGATTTTGAAACGCGAACGCTGGCATGGTCGCGGGGGAAGTTGGGTGGCAGACGCAATTTATGGCGTAAACGACGGACTCGGTGCCGTCTTCGGAATTGTTTCCGGCGTTGCCGGCGCGACCAACAATCAGCAGCATTACGTTCTGATATCAGGTCTCGCCGGGATGCTGGCGTCGTCACTGTCGATGGGCGCAGGCGCGTACCTCGCGGTGAAAAGCGAGCGCGAAGTTTACGAGGCGGAGATCGCGCGGGAAAAAGCCGAAGTCGAAGAAAACCCCGAAGAAGAGATCGAAGAGATGTCGCTCTTCTATCAGTTGCAAGGATTCAACGCCGAGGAAGCGCAGAAAATGGCGGAGCGCCTGGCTGAGCAACCGGACCAAATGGTGCAGGCAATGGCGCAAAGCGAGCTCGGACTTTCTCAACAACACTTCGGCAAACCATGGACCTCCGCATTTTCCGCGGCGCTCTCGACCGCCATCGGCGCTTTCATTCCGATCATTCCGTTCTTTTTCATGAGCGGCATTCCGGCGATCGTTGCCGCTTTTGTCATCAGCATCATTGCGCATTTTGCCGTCGGCGCATTGAAATCGCTGATTACGATCCGCTCATGGTGGGCGTCCGGATTGGAAATGACGATGGTCGGCGTGATCGAAGCCGCCGTGACTTATAGTCTCGGGTTGGCCTTTGGCGCCGTCAGCTAAGATCCACAAATTGCAGCGCGATGTGTCCCAAAACCGGGCAGGAGAATCCCATTCTTGGGACGCTTGCGAAATCGAAAAATTTTCCAGCACTAAATAAAGCGCTGATTAGAAGCACCTTGTAACGCCAATGCGCGTTTGGCATATGGTTTGCATATCAATGCCGCGCGACGATTCTGTTTTCCCGTCGCTTCGGCTCAACCTCATATGCATTTACGTTTAATTGCTCTCTTCGTCATTGGTGTCGCGTTCATTTCACCCGCGGCAGAAACTCAAGATCAGAAAGCGCCCACGCTCGATGAGTTGGTCGCGAAAAATATCGAAGCCAAAGGCGGCGCAGATGCGTTGCGCGCTCTGCAATCGCTTCGGAGCAACGGTAAGATGATCGTCAATGAAGGGCAGCTTGAACTCGCTTACGCCGAAACCAAAAAACGGCCGGGCGAGGTCCGCGCAGAGTTCACGCTGCAAGGCATGACCGCGGTTCAGGCCTATGATGGCAAGGAAGGCTGGAAGATTTCGCCGTTCCAAGGTCGAAAGGATCCGGAGAAGTTATCCTCCGACGATGCCAAACCACTGATTGAGGAGGCCGAAATCGATGGACCATTGGTGGATTGGAAAGCGAAAGAGAGCACGCTCGAGTATCTGGGACGGGAGGATGTCGATGGAACATCGGCCTACAAAATCAAAGTGGTGCGCAAAAACGGCGACGTGAATTTCGTCTATCTCGATCCCGACCATTTTCTAGAGATCCGGATTTTAACTCAGCGGATCATACACGGCGCCCAGGAGGAAGTG
>JBEEHZ010000245.1:0-3483 GCA_041167705.1 Verrucomicrobiota bacterium
CATGAGTTTGAACATCGAAGCGCTCTCGCGCGCGGCCACCGAAGCGCGCGGTCTCTGCATGGACGCAGTTCAAGCCTCCCAATCCGGACATCTTGGCCTTCCGCTCGGTTGCGCCGAGATGGGAGCCGTGCTTTACGGTTATGCTCTAAAGTACAATCCCGATAAACCGCGCTGGATCGGGCGCGATTACTTCGTTCTCTCGGCCGGTCACGGAAGCATGTTTCTTTATGCCTGGCTCCACATGAGCGGCTACGATTTGCCAATGTCGGAAATCAAACGCTTCCGGCAATTGCATTCTAAAACGCCAGGCCACCCGGAATTTTTTGAGACGCCGGGAGTGGAGTGCACGACCGGTCCGCTCGGGCAGGGCGTCGGCAACTCCGTCGGGATCGCGGTCGCGATGAAAATGGCGGCGGCCCGATTCAACACGAGTGAGCACCGCATTTTCGACCAACATTGCATTTGTCTCGCGGGTGATGGCTGCTTGCAGGAAGGCGTGTCGGCGGAAGCGAGCGCGTTCGCCGGACATTTCGGACTCGATAATCTGATTCTGATTTATGATTCGAACGCGGTCACGCTCGACGCGCCGGCGAAAGTGACTCAGAGCGAAGACACCGCTGCGCGATTCAAAGCCTATGGGTTCGATGTCCAAGAAATCAATGGTCAGGACATGCAGGCATTTCTCGACGCCCTCGAGACCGCAAAGGAAAACGATAACGGCAAACCGAAGTTCATTGTCGCGCACACGCTGATTGGGAAAGGAATTCCAGAAGTGGAGGGGACTTTCAAGGCGCACGGCGAAGCGGGCGCCAAATTTGTCGATGCCGCGCGCAAAGGGCTCGGATTGCCCGACGAACATTATTTTGTCTCGAAGGAAACCTACGATTATTTCGCCGTGCAAAAAAAGAAACTGCTCGTGGATTACGATCGCTGGGAAAAATCTTACAACGACTGGCGAAAGAAAAATGGCGAGCAGGCGAAGCTGCTCGACGCCGCAATTGAGCGCAAAGTAGATGTCGATCTTCTCTCGAAAATTCCAGAGTTTCCGAAGGACGCGAAGCTCGCGACCCGCAAAGCCGGCAGCGAAGCGCTGCAGCCCGTCGCGAAAGCGATGCCTTTTCTCATCAGTGGCAGCGCCGATCTCCACGGATCGACATTGAATTACATCAAGGACGGCGGGGATTTCACACGCGAAACGCCGGCCGGGCGTAACATCCACTTCGGTATCCGCGAGCACGGCATGTGCGCGATTATGAATGGAATTTCCTATCACGGGATTTTCCGCGCATCGGGCGCGACGTTCCTGGTCTTTACCGATTACTGCCGGCCCGCGATCCGTCTGGCTGCGCTTTCCAAGCTCCCGAACATTTACATTTTCACGCACGACTCGATTGGCGTAGGCGAAGACGGACCCACCCATGAACCGGTCGAGACCGTTAGCTCAGTACGCGTGATGCCACAGATCGACGTCATTCGACCGGCCGATCCGGAAGAAACTGCCGGCGCGTTTGTCGCCGCGGCGCAACGGATCGACGGCCCGACGTTACTCGCACTGACGCGGCAAGTGGTGCCGATCTTGAACGAGATCGACGTTAAATTACGCCGCGAAGGCGTCGCGCGCGGCGGTTACATCGCGAGAAAGGAAAAAGGAAAGCTCGATCTCATTATTATGTCGTGCGGGAGCGAATTGCAGCACGCCCTCGCCGCAGCAAAGGAGCTCGGCGATGGCGTTCGCGTTGTTTCGATGCCCTGCTTTGAGCGTTTCAATCGCGAATCGGAAAAATATCGCGAGGAAGTTCTTCCAAAATCATGCCGTAAACGCGTCGCCATCGAAGCCGGAATTACCGAGATTTGGTATCAGTATGTCGGCCTCGATGGCAAAGTCATCGGGCTTCATCAATTCGGCTTGAGCGCGCCCGGCGCGGAAGTAATGAAGGAACGCGGCATCGACGCCAAACACGTTGTCGAAGCCACAAAATCGCTCTAGAACGCTTCTTCCGGCTCGGCCACGTTCCGCGCGCGGTCTTCGAAGCGGGTGAACTCCTTGAGGAAGGTGAGGGGAATCTCGCCGACCGGACCGTTGCGTTGCTTGGCGATGATCAATTCAGCTTCGCCGGACTTTTCCTGACGCGCTTCGTCGTCTTCCTCGTACATTTCTGGTCGAACAAGCAAGCCGACCAGGTCCGCGTCCTGTTCAATGGATCCCGATTCGCGCAGATCGCTCAGACGTGGTTTGCCGCCGGTGCGCTGTTCCGGTTGACGATTTAATTGCGCGACGACGATCACAGGAATCTTCAACTCCTTAGCCAAACCTTTAAGGCCGGCGGAAATTTCCGAAATTTCGAGCTGTCGATTGTCCTGCGCCCGGCGGGATGTTGATCTTAGCAGCTGCAAATAATCGATGATGATCAGCTGGACGTCTTGTTGCGCCTTGAGCCGGCGCGCTTTCGCGCGCAATTCGAGGATGGTGAGACTCGCGCTGTCGTCGATGAAGATCTTCGCTTCGGCGAGCTTCGATGCAGCCGCGGTCAGGCTTGGAAAATCGCGCTCGCCCAAAAAGCCGTCGCGAACTTTTTGCAAATTCACGCGCGCTCGGGAGCAGAGGAGACGCTGAACCAGCTGCTGGCTGCTCATTTCCAAACTGAAAACGCCAACGGGGAGTTTTTCGTTGATCGAAACATGCTCGGCGATGTTCATTGCCAGCGCGGTCTTCCCCATGCTCGGTCGCGCCGCGATCACAATCATTTCCGCCGGATGCATTCCGCTGGTCATGCGATCGAATTCAACAAAGCCGGTCGAGATTCCGGTGATTCCGCCTTTGCGCTCGTAAAGCTTTTCGATCGACTCGATTGCTTCCATCACCTGGTCCTTCATCGAGAGCATCTGGCCCTTGAAGCGATCTTCGCCGACGGCGAAAATCTTCTGTTCTACCTCATCGAGAAGGTTTCCGACCTCATCCTGCTCTTCATAAGCACGCCGCACGCTTTCGGTCGAGGCGGCGATGATCGAGCGCAAAATGTATTTGTCGCGGACGATCTCGAGGTAATAACCGAGGTTTGCGGCGGTTGGCACGAAAGTGAAAAGGCTCGTCACCAGTGCAGCGCCGCCGACAGTTTCGAGTAAATTGCGATCACGCAGCACTTGCGTGAAAGTGATCAGGTCGATCGCTTGTCCGGCGTTCCAAAGATCGACCAGCACGCTGTAGATCGTTTGATGCGCCGGTACGTAGAAGTATTCCTCATTAATCTTCTCAACGACTTCTGCGATCGCGTCCCGCGGCGAGATCAGCATTGAACCGAGCACGCCTTGCTCAGCTTCCACGCTGTGAGGCGGAGCGCGGTGAATATCCTGCGCAGAACCTGTTGGCGAAGTGGGAAAAACTCTTCCGCCGTTTCCTCCCGGCCTGCCTCGGCCGGGCCCATTGCCCGAATCTTTGCGAGGCGTCTCTCCAGTCCGTAAGGACGGTTGAGTCGCCATTTATGT
>JBEEHZ010000246.1:0-3729 GCA_041167705.1 Verrucomicrobiota bacterium
TTACGCGAAGCCAGCTGCTCAGATTTGCTTTTCACCAACCCCGAGCTCAAACCGTAGCCGCTGAGCCGGATTGTTTTTGTCGCGAACTACTCCGACCACGCCCAAAGCGCGTTTCAACAAACGCTCAAGCTGGCCGCGGCGGAATCGTGCGAGCGGCTTTACGCCGTTCGCGTTTACACAACCTTTGACGAAGTCCGGGCAACGATGTTCGTCGACAACGGCGATGGCGCGCCGCGGCCGCGAACGTTCGATGAAGAAGACGCAGCTTTGGAAAAATTCGTGCTGGCCGCGGGCGACACCGAAGTTCCGATCGAGGCGCGGTGCATTCGCGGCAACACGGGATTCGCCGCGTCGGACTTCATCAAATCGGTCGAAGCCCATTTGCTCGTTGTGCCGGTGCACAAAAGTGAAACGTCGGCGGAACGCCTACCGAACCATCTTGCCTGGATCGCGGATGTGATTCCGTGCAATCTCTGGCTCATTAGGTAGGGACGGCGCGCTGCGCCGTCCGTGGACATCGCAGCGCGATGTCCCTACCATTTCGATCCAAAAATGAATTCCGCACCTGAATTCCACGCCTGGAGCCCATCGCATCTCACCGTGATTTTGCTCACGATTGGGTTGCCCTTCTTGCTCGCGCTGATTGTTCATCGGACGAAATCCCGCTTCCTTGAGCGTTCCATCTGTTTTGCGATCTCGGCGCTCCTGCTAATCAACTATGCCGCGTATCTCGTGGTTGCGCGGAACTTCGGTGTTTCTGCGTGGCAGAAAATGTTGCCGATGCAGCTCTGCGACTGGGCGATGGCGGCCATCATCGTCGCCCTGTGGACCGGCAATCGTCGCTGGCTTGAAGTCGCCTACTTTTGGGGAATTGGCGGAACCCTTCAGGCGATCATTACGCCAAATCTGCGGTTCGGGTTTCCGGACCTTCGCTTCATCAGTTTCTTTGTCGCCCATTCCGGAATCATTATCGGCATCGTCTTCCTAATGTTGATCTACGGATTTCGTCCGCGCGCGGTTGGGGTCTTGCGCACGTTCGCGTGGACGGAAATTTATTTCGTCATCGTATTCACGACTGATTTGCTGACCGGCGAGAATTACGGCTTTCTGCTCCACAAACCGGAGGCCGCTTCGCTCCTGAGTTTTCTGTCCGATTCGCGACCTCTTTATCTGCTCGAATTTCACGGCTTGGCATTTCTTTTCTTCTGCGCGCTCTATGCGCCGTTTGCGATTGTCGATCTGGCCCGCAAATGGAAAAGCAACAGCGCCTGAAGCTATAGTGAAGGTTTAGCGGGCAGCTCGATTCGTTTTCACAGCATCGAGAAATTCGGTTGGCGCAAAATCATCCGTCAGCAGCGGGGCGTTCTTGTTGGTTTCAGGAGCTGTAGGATGAAACGATTTTGCAGCCGCGACCGGATCGACATTTCGGCGAAACGTTTCGTTGAAGGAAAGATGAACAGTTTGCTTGGCCATTTCTGCGAATGCCGGGGACTTGAGGTTGGCTGCGACCAGCACCGCGTTGTCAGTCTGTGGGACGTCAAACATTCCTAGTTGCGGAAACACCTGACGCATTGAGCGAATGTCAGAGGCAAAGAGGGAGCTGTCCGTATGCACGTTGGCGACGAAAAGGCCGTCCGCGGTCAAATGCGTTTGGACGAGCTTGTAGAATTCAACTGTTTTCAAATGCGGAGGCACAAAGCCGCCGCGAAAGGCATCGAGAATAATCCAATCGTAAACCGTCTTCGAGTGCCGCAAAAACATGCGCCCGTCGAGGACGTCGACCTTGTCGCGATCGGATGGCTTCAGGCCGAGATATTTCTGCGCTAAGGCCAACACCTGTGGATCAAGCTCGACCGTTTCCAAAGTTGCGCCCGGAAATGCTTTTTCGAAAAATTGGTTAAATCCTCCTCCGCCCAATCCGATCATGAGCGCGTTTTTTGGATGCGGATGCAAGATCGCGCTGGCGGCGATAGATGCCGTGTAGGGAACGATCAGCCGCGTCGGATCGGTGAGATCAACCGCCGACTCGCGATAGAGTTTGCTCCGCCAGAAGCTCCGCATCTCCACGATCGATCCGGCCTGCTCGATCGTAATGTGATTATACGGCGTCTCGAACGACAACGAACTTACCTGTCCGAGGCAGGACTGGCCGGACGCGGAGACGATTGCGAAGAAGACGAATACAAGACGAACCACAGTAGAAATTGAAGCGCTGCTGAGGATATCCACCACACATGTAATAAAGCGTGCGTCCCGAATCTCGGGATCAACAGAAAAGCCGCGGCCAACACTCCAATAATGTTTCCAAGCGTAGACGTTCCATTTAGCAAACCCGCCGAGCGTCCCGCGGATTTTTCCTGGCGATCGTAATAGGCGATGCACACCGGAGTTATACTCGACAAACTCATTACCGGAACAAAATAGAGCACCGCGCATGTGCTGATCAGCTTTGCTGGAAGATTCTCAATGCGAAGGTCGAGCCAATCACAAACAGCGTAGGACGTGAGGCTATTGAAAAGAAGCGATCCGGAACAGGCAATCATCAAGCCGGCCACAATCTTGCGCTGGCTGGATACCGATTTGGCGCTCACTGCCGCGCCAAGAAACGATCCAGTGCTGAAGGCCGCCAGAAAAGTCGTGATCAGACTTGCCCAAACAAAGATTGAGCTTCCGAAAAACGGCGCCAGCACACGTGACGCGACGAGCTGCAGGCCCATGCTCAGCATGCCCAGGCAAAACACCAATAAGAATAACAATGCCGACATTGGATCGCGATACCTGCGAGTGGACCGTTGAATGAGGATATAGGAAATCGATCCGATGAACAACGACTTGGCGCAGCGTGAAGGAACTCTTTAAAATTCCCGGGTTCCTGCTTTCCTTAGAGATATGGCAATAAAGGCTTTCCGCGTAGGCAAAGTCACTATTGGCGGAAAACGCCCTGTCTTCATTCTTGGCCCCTGCGTGATCGAGTCGGAGAAGTTTGTTTGGCAGATGGCGAGAAGCATCGCCAAAATCTGCGCGGACGAAGATGTCGATCTTATCTTCAAAGCGTCCTACGACAAAGCGAACCGGACGTCGGTCCGCTCCTTTCGTGGCATCGGTGCGCGAGAAGGTTGCGAGATGCTCGGAAGAATTGGCAAAGAATTGAAGATTCCGGTGACGACGGATGTGCATTTGCCGGACGAGGCGAAGCTTGCGGCTGCCAGCATCGATCTCTTGCAGATCCCGGCATTCCTTTGTCGCCAGACCGATTTGTTAAAAGCGGCGGCGGAAACGGGACGCGCGGTCAATGTCAAGAAGGGCCAATTTCTGGCGCCGTGGGACATGAAAAATATTGCCCAGAAATTGACGTCGTTTGGCTGCAAGAAATTTTGTTTCACCGAACGGGGCACGACTTTCGGCTATAACAATTTGGTCGCGGACATGCGCTCGCTCTACTGGATGCGCGAAGAAGGTTATCCAGTCATCTTCGACGCGACCCATTCGGTCCAACGGCCGGGCGGTGGAGGCGACAAAACTTCCGGGGATGGTGCGCTCGCGCCAGTCCTCGCGCGGGCCGCGCTCGCCGCGGGTTGTGACGGCATCTTCATGGAAGTGCACGAGAATCCGACGCGCGCATTGTCGGATGCGGCCAACCAAATTCCGCTAAAGGATTTGCCGAAGCATCTGCGCATGTTAAAAGCTATTCATGCTGCCGTTTCAGGTAGGGGCGATTGACCCCAATCG
>JBEEHZ010000247.1:0-5890 GCA_041167705.1 Verrucomicrobiota bacterium
TCTCCCGGAATATTTTGCCAGATCGAGCTTTCGTACCAGTTCGGTTTCATGTGATGGAAGTCTTTGCCGCGGAAATTGCATTTAACGGCAACAAGTTCCCGCATGTGTGCGTCCAAATTCTTGCTCAACGTAACGAGATCGTAGGTTTGCACGGCGCGCCAGATTTTTGCGTCGTAGCGCACCGCTGCGCCAAACATGATTGATCCGTTGCCCACTAGAATCGCAACCAGGAGAAGCAAAATTCGTTTCATAGCAGCACCACGCTTTACAGCAATCGGCGCCGATTGAAAAGACGCGAAACGCTCGGCGCAATCCACATAGATCGACAATCAGTTCGCTTTCGGCCGAGGCGGTGACGGAATGTGCAAACGCGCGCTGAACATTTTCTTTCCGTCGGAGAGATTAATCGAACCGTCGCCAATTTTGACGACACGAAGGATTAGCGCGACCGACGCATTTGGCGCCTGTAAAGTTACGCTGTCGCCTTCGGTAACCGTTTTCCCATTGATGACAGCCAGTCGCGGATGACCAAGCGCGATTGCGCTGACACGGACCATCTCAGGACTGAGTTCGACCACGATCGGCGCAGGAGTCGCCGTCGAACCTGGGCCATCGGTGAGACTTTTCGTTCGGGCTCTAATAAAAATTGGAACGTTGAATCGCTCACTTTTCTTGCCCATCTGTCGGCTGAAAATAATTCCACCAATCGAAAAGAGCAGCGCACCAATGATCGCCCCGATGAATACCCAGCGCGCGTTCCCCGACATCACCCCGGCGCCTCTCAGGACAAATGGCGAATCGGAAGCCGCTTCGGTGGAAGTGCTTTCCTGCGCTTCCATCGAACTAAGCAGCCGCTGGGGTGGAATCTGGCTCGGCACCAACTGCATAACGCCCGCAGAAGCATCGGACGGGCCAGACCTTTCCAAGCGGGCCCATTTCAAGGGATTATCGCGGGCTTGTCGCTGCCTCTGGCGTCAGATAGCTTGCTCGCGCGTGAGACATCTCCACCTCGCCTTACTGGCGGCACTTTTGATTGCGATTACGACCTTCGACGCGATCGCTCAAGATCGACATTCGCCGCAGCCAACCGCGGACACGAGCGGACTTGATTTCCATCAGTTCGGATTGCTTGCGGTTCAAGACGGCGGACGGCGCAAACCGATCGACACCTTTTCGCGTGAGACGCTGATTCGAATCAGCGGAAGATCGACATATACCGACAAAGCCGGGCGCAAATGGCAGCCGAACGATTTCATTTTCTCCGCCGCGCTGGAAACGCACGATTGGCGGACGGAGCCGATGGTGCTCGTCTCGTTAGGCCAACTGAAGGAAAAGCTCGGCCTCGATAAAATCGAGCGCCGTTTTTCTTTTGAACAGTTGGTGACGGCAAAGGAATTGCAGCGGCTCACCAACGAAGCCCACGCGTTGAAGCGCGCCGAGAAAACGCTCGATCGTGTGCAGCAGGAAGCGCTTGCGGTCAGCGACCGGCTCGCCCTTTTGGCGAACGTCATGAATGGCAGCGCGCTATTGATTATTCCGGCGCCGAAGAACGAAACCGAAGCCTGGGTCATTCCGCCGGAGTTTTCGCGGTACTACAGCGAAGCGCAGTTGGCGCCGGTCCAGATCGAACTGCAGACAATGGCGACGAGTTATGTCCAGGCTGATGGATTCAATTTCAGTCGCGCCGCCAGCCGGCTGCGCGAAAGTTTGCGCGCTCTCAGTCCTTCCGTTTATCCGCAAGATCGACAATTGCGGCTCGAATATTTTTACAATCATTTCGAAGCGTTCTATCGCGCAATTTGGTTCTACGGATTGGCGTTTCTGATTCTGCTGATCGCGTACGCGCGTGGCGGCGGCCGTTTGCTCCGAAATGTCGGAGTATCGATTGCAATTCTCGCCCTCGCTCTTCATGCCAGCGGAATCGTGATGCGTTGTTTCATCGCGGGCCGGCCGCCAGTGACGAACATGTACGAATCGGTTATCTGGGTTTCATTCGCTGCGTCGGCGTTCGCAATGATCTTTTACGCTTGCTACCGAACTCTGATCTATCTGATCGCTGCGTTACCGGCGACATTTCTTGCCTTGTTACTTGTCCATCAGATGCCGATCGCGATGCCCGCGAGCATCGATCCTCTCGTGCCTGTGTTACGCGATAATTTCTGGCTCACCATTCACGTGTTGACCATCACGTTGAGCTACGCCGCGTTCTTACTCGCATGGGCGTTCGGCAACCTGATGTTCGTTTTCTATATTATTCAACCCGCGCGGACGCGTGAAAACGCCGCCTTACATTTCTGGCTGTACCGCATCATGCAGCTTGGCGTTCTTCTGTTGGCAGCTGGGACAATCCTTGGGGGGGTGTGGGCGAACTATTCCTGGGGCCGGTTTTGGGGTTGGGACCCGAAAGAGACTTGGGCGTTGATCGCACTGCTTTGTTATCTGACCGCGCTGCATGGACGATTGGCCGGCTGGTGGACTGAATTTGGTCTGGTGGTGGCAAGTGTGGTTTGTTTCCTCGCCGTGCTGATGGCGTGGTACGGCGTCAACTTTGTCCTCGGCAAAGGCCTCCATTCCTACGGATTCGGGATCGGCGGAGAAACCTATGTCGCGATCGGCGTGGTTCTCGATCTTCTGTTCGTGGCATTCGCGATTTGGCGCTATCGATCAAGTAACCGCGCCGGCTCCAACACGCCTGCAAAAGCGGTGGCCGTCTGATCGGATTTACTTCCGAGGCAAACGCGCTTCGCAGATCTCGCAAAGCACGTGCAGAATGAACTTGTGCGCTTCCTGAATTCGCGCGGTCGAGTCGCCTTTCACGATAAGATCGACATCGGCAATGCCAGCCGCGGATCCGCCATCGCGTCCGAGAAGTGCGATTGTGTCTAATTTCCGATCGCGCGCTTCTTCGATCGCGCGCCGGATATTTTTCGATTTGCCGCTGGTGCTAATGGCAATTAGGACATCGCCGGCGTTTCCGAACGCGCGCACCTGCCGCGCGAAAATTTCTTCGAAGCCGTAATCATTGCCAGTCGCCGTGAGCAAACTTCCGCCCTGCGACAGATTCATCGCAGGATACGGCCGGCGATCTTCCACAAAGCGACACGCCAATTCGGTGCAAAAATCGGCCGCATCCGCGGCGCTTCCGCCGTTGCCGCAAGCCAACGCCTTTTTGCCATTCGTTAGGCAATCGACGATGGAGTCGGCTGCTTGCACGACTTGCGATTCAAGATCGACAATCGATTGCAACATCGTCGCCGCGGCGCCGAGCGCGCTCTTTAAAATTTCAGATGAGCCGGCCATACCGAAAGAAGATGGTGCGCGGTAGAGGTTTCGAACCTCTGACCCCTACCGTGTCAAGGTAGTGCTCTACCACTGAGCTAACCGCGCATTAAATCGGGACGCAATTATGCGACGCGGCCACTGCCTTGGCAAGTGGACCAAGCAGATGTCGATCTTCGACTCGAAGGTTAATCGAAAACGAAAGGGTTAAGCCGCCAGCTTGACCGCTTCTTTGTGGCCGAGAATGCGAACCGTCTCTTTCAATTGCTCGATCTTGAGCGGCTTTTTCAAAACCGTGATGGGTCCTTTCGCCAGGATCCGGTCGAGCATCGCGCTGTCGGGGTAGCCGGTGATGATGATGACCGGACAGCCGGGTTGATCTGCCTTGATCGCATCGTAAACGTCGTCGGCTGGACCGTCCGGCAATTTCAAATCGAGAAACACCAAATCGAATTTTTGTTTTTCGAGTGCGGCGAGGGCTTCTTTCACCGTCCCGACAACGACGCGGCTGAAACCGATTTTCCGAAGGAAGAGTTTGAAAAGATTTTGTAGACTTTCGTCGTCGTCGACGACGAGGACGGTCGGCTGGCCCGATTTTTCTTCCTTGAGGATATCTTTATCGAGGGAGGATTTTTTGATTCGCCAGCGACCGCCAATTTGGATGGCGGGGAGCTGGCCACGTTGGACGAGATAATAAACGGTCGGCAACGGAATTCGGAGATACTTGGCCGTTTCCTTGACCGTTAGGAGGTTATGCATGTGGGAAAATCACCAATTCGCGGGAAAATGGGCAAGACATTTCGCTGAGCTAAGCATTATAAATTCTAGAATCGATGTCAATCCTTTCTTTGCCTAACGACCGATATTCCTGGCGGGCCAGCCACTCGCGACTGGACAAGGCTGGGCCAGAGGGTGACTATTCGATTTTCGATGAGTGCCCTTTTCTTCAAGCGATTTCTGAAGCGCCCATTTCAGATCGCGTCGATTATGCCCAGTTCGAAGGCGTTGGTCGAACGCGTGGCCGATAAAATCGATTTCGACCGAGCGCGTGTGATCGCGGAGTACGGTCCCGGCGAAGGAGTCCATTCGCGCGAAATCGCACGCCGGATGCGACCGGATTGTCAATTGCTTCTCTTCGAACTCGACCCAGCTTTCTCGCGCGATTTGCAGCGTCAATTTAGAGACGATCCGCGCGTGCATGTCATCAACGACAACGCCGCGCACCTGCCATTGGAATTGCGCAAACGTGGTATCGGCGCGTGCGATTATATTGTTTCCGGCATCCCGTTTAGCATTCTGCAGATCGACAAAAAACGCGCTCTGCTCCAACAAACCTACGACGCGCTCGCGGCTGGCGGTCGATTTATCATTTATCAAGTCACGAACGAGCTGAGGCAGCACGCTAAGATTTTCGATCGCGCCAAGTCCGAGTATTTCCTGCAAAACATTCCACCCATGTTCATCACGGTTTTTGAGAAATCGAACGGCCGCAACGGCGAATCGCATCTATCGTTTCAGGAAAGTCGAGCTTCGGCAAATAACGCATGACCGGCGGCCGGACCCGGATGGAAAAAGATTCGATGGGAGAAATGTCGCTCCCCGAATCTGCTCTCTATGGCGCATCGACACAGCGCGCGGTCCTGAATTTTCCGGTTAGCGGTTATCGTTTTTCTCGCGCGTTCATTCGCGCGCTCGGCTTGATTAAGTGGGCGGCTGCTCAAGCCAATCACGAGCTCGGGTTACTCGATGCCGAGCGGTCGACCTTGATCGCGCAAGCAGCCGAAGAAGTGATCGACGGCAAATTGGACGACCATTTTCCACTCGACATTTTCCAGACCGGGTCGGGCACGAGTACCAACACGAACGCAAATGAAGTGATCGCCAACCGTTGCGCGCAACTGGCCGGCAAAAAAATTGGCTCACGAGAGCTCGTACATCCGAATGATCACGTCAATATGGGTCAGTCGAGCAACGACGTGATTCCGTCGGCCATTCACATCAGCGCCGCAGAGCAGTTGAAGAATTGTTTGGTGCCGGCGCTGGGAAAATTACAGAGCGCCCTGGACGCGAAGAAGAAGGAGTTTTGGGACATTATCAAGATCGGTCGGACGCATTTGATGGATGCGACACCGGTGCGACTCGGTCAGGAATTTTCCGGTTATGCGCAACAGATTGCCTACGCAAAGCAGCGCGCCGAAAAATCGATCGACGTTCTACGCGAGCTTGCGCTCGGTGGTACGGCCGTTGGAACCGGTTTGAACCGGCATGTCGATCTTCCCGGGAAAATGCTGCGACACATTGAACAGCGGACTGGGATCGCGTTTTACGAAGCGAAAAATCATTTCGAAGCGCAGGGCGGCAAAGACGCAGTCGTGGAAGCGAGCGGCCAACTGAAAACAATCGCGACCAGTTTGTTTAAGATCGCCAACGACATTCGTTGGTTAGGCAGCGGTCCGCGCTGCGGCATTGGCGAGATTCAATTGCCCGTCACGCAACCGGGCAGCTCAATTATGCCAGGTAAAGTCAATCCGGTGATGTGCGAATCAACGATGATGGTTTGCGCTCAAGTTTTCGGCAATGACACCGCCATTACCTGGGCCGGCGCGAATGG
>JBEEHZ010000248.1:0-9835 GCA_041167705.1 Verrucomicrobiota bacterium
CCGATCGATGCAGATGCGCCAGAGCGGTTCCCGTAAAAGTTCGTCCCGCTGGCGGCGATGAAAATCGTGAAGGAAATTGTCGAAGTAACCGGTCGGCGGTTGCTCGTAACGTTTGAGGCGAAGCAGCTTGGTTATTTCGTTGTCGTTAAACTCGTCCATTGGCGCTGATCAGGTGACCGGATTTTTTCGAAACTCGTCTAGATAATTTTGCAGTTGCCGGTTGGCGTAGAAAAGCCGGGATCGTACTGTCCCTTCTGAAACACGCAAGATTTTACTAATTTCTGCGTGGGGCATCCCCTGGATATGGAACATGGTGACTACAGCTCTGTGTTCATCAGACAATTTCATCATTGCCTCGTTCAACCTTTTTTGGAGCTCGGAGAGGTCTGCTTCCCGCACCGGGCTGCTGGAGGCCGTCGCCTCGAGGAATTCCTTGTCGCTTTGAATGCTGGAATCGACATCGTCCAGGCTGAGTTGAAACCGCCGGCCGCGTTTCTTTAGGAAATTCAGAGTCATGTTCACGGCGATCGAATGGATCCAGGTGTAGAACGACGACTTCCCGCGGAAGCCACGGATCGCCTTGTAGGCCTTGGAAAAAATGTCCTGCAACAGGTCGTTCGTGTCCTCGTGGTTCGAGGTCATGTTGTAAACGAGGCCGTAAAGACGGGGCGTGTATTTCACCACCAACTGGTCGAACGCGCTCGCGTCGCCTTCCTGCGTGCGCGCCACCAATTGCTGGTCTTCATCCTTCCGGGGCTCGTCCATCGCTTGTCTTTTTTTAGACTTAACACCGGCATCCTGCCCGGACGACAACAAATCGGTCAGGCGTCGAGCCGGCGGTAACGCGATCGCGGGATTCATCTTCTTCAAGCCGCGGGGGTCAATCGCGCCGGTCGCGCATCGACATCAACCAAAGCAGGTTGCCAAGCGCGGCGATAAAAGCCGCGACGTAAGTGAGCGCGGCGGCGTTGAGCACCTTGTTTACGCCGGCCATCTCTTCGCCCGGCTGCACAATGTGCATTTGTTGCAGAATAATTTTCGCGCGCCGCGACGCATCAAATTCCACCGGGAGCGTGATCAATTGGAAGATGGCGAGGATGAGGTAGCAATAAATTCCGAGCGTGATCAACCCCGCGATCCGGAACCAAAAACCGCCAATGATGATGAAGGGCAGCATCTGCGAAGCAACCATTGTCACGGGCACAATCGCCATTCGCGCTTTCAGCGGCGCGTACGCTTTTGCGTGTTGAATTGCGTGCCCGGTCTCGTGGGCGGCGATCCCGAGAGCAGCCACCGACGGCGTGTTGTAAACATTGCTCGAAAGACAAAGCTTTTTGCTCGTCGGATCATAGTGGTCCCCGAGAAAACCGTCGGTTTGGACAACGTCGACATCCTGGATTTGGGCTGCCTGCAAAATCTCCCGCGCGCATTCGGCCCCGGTGATGTTCGAGCTGGCGCGGACTTTTCCCCAGCGATTGAACGCACCGGTCACGCGGATCTGGGCCCAGATGCCCAGAATCATGGGCACGATCAAATAGAGAAAGAAATGATGACCGCCAAAGCCGATTGGATAGAACATTCCTGTGGTAATCTAATTGCCTTCATTAGACGCTCAACTGCGTCGCGCGTTCAGATTTCCAGCTGCTTCGGAAAACGCGAGAGTATCTTGCAGCCCGTCTTCGTCACTACCACCACGTCTTCATGCCGGACACCGCCGAGCCCCGGATAATAAAGGCCCGGCTCAACCGTGACGACTTGTCGATCTCTCAGCGTCACCTTTTGCAGCCGTGGGTATTCGTGAATCTCCAGCCCAAGACCGTGGCCAGTGCCGTGAAAAAATCCTACGTTCTTGCCTTCGCGCACTTCAGTCGGGTATCCACGCTTTTTGAAAAGCTGCTGGATCGCCTTGTGAATTTTCATTCCGTCGATGCCGGCTTTGATTTCTCCGAGCGCGAGCTCCTGCCCTTCTTTCACTGTCTCCCAAAGCTTGCGCTGCGCACCGCTCGCGCGTCCGCGCACAACTGTCCGCGTCATGTCGCCCCAATAACCGCTCTTGGGATCGCGCGGAAAAATATCGAGAATGATTAACGAATTCGCGTGGAGCGGACCGGACCCGCGCTCATGCGGATCGCAGGCCTGATCGCCACCGGCCACAATCGTGTTCGTCGGTGTGCCGCCTGCGCGCAACATCGCGGAGTCGATTTCCGCGCGGAGTATTTCGGAGGTGAGCGTTTTGCCCGACCAACTCAATCTCTTTCCGGCCGATTTCGACGCCTTCAAAACTTCCATCGCGCGCGCCAGCCCGGTTTCGGTAATGCGTAACGCGCGGCCGATCAGTTTGAGCTCTTCATCCGTCTTGGCTTCGCGCTCCGGCCAGAAAAGGCCGTTGGTCGTTGCAAGATCGACATTGTCCTTCGCGAGAGCGCGCGCGAAGCCGAGCTGAAAATTCGCCGGCACAACCGCGCTTTTCACACCGCGCTTACGCAGAAAATGCGCCAGAACTTTTTCATAAGGCGGAGCTTGTTTCGATTTGCCCTGCACTTCTCGCTCGAGTTCGTTGAACGAAACAAACTCGTCGACCTTCGCCGTCCTGCGACCACGATCCATTTCCAAATCGCTCAAGACAATTGTGCGCTTTCCGCTTTTCTCGAGAAAAATAAACGGGTCGCCCGCCCAAAACTTCGTCGCATAAAGCATGTCTGCATCGATGTCGCTGGCCGCGACAATCAGTCGTGTTCCATTCTCAGTTTTCTTCATGGGTGCTTTAAATTGTAGGGCAATCGTATCGGTTGCCAAATAAAAGGGCGAATCGTCCTCGGGAGGTTGTCATCCCGAGCGCAAGTGAGGGATCTCCCAGTCAGAGCTTGGATCACACAAACTACTGAGCGTGATCAACGAGTCTGCGAGAGATTTCTCGCTCCACTCGAATGCCAGGCCTCAGGTTCGGCGGACTTCGAGTTGGCGCCGCAGGATCCAAAATAGCAAACCGAGCAGTCCCAATGTCGAGCCAACCAACACGATCGTGTTGAAAAGGAAAACGCTGATCTTGACTCCGAGATAACGTTTCTCCGCGCCGAAGAAAACATTGGGTCGACTCCCGCGACGATAATCGCTCTGCTCCATTTCCGCGTTGGAAATCAGATCGGAAACTTTCTGGTTCACATAAACTTGTTCCGCTGTCACCTCACCTTTCGCCTGTTTGAACGCAGCGGCGTCGAACGCGCGATTTCGATCAAGCACCTGATCGACCTGCTTGAGATAATGATCGAGCTCATTGGCTGATTTCGCTTCGAGCCCGGACAAAACGGCGAGCACTTCTTTCAACTCGTCGAGCCGTTTTCCTTCGGCCGGATCTTGTCGATGTTTGGCGACGATGGAATCGATCTCGCGTTGAGCGCGGTCCTGCCGCGAAGTAAGCGGATTCAGTTTCGCCTGGGCGACAATCATCTCTTCGTAGGACCAACGCATCGGAATAAACTGGCAGACGAAGGGCACCTGTAATTTGCTGTCCATTTTTTTGCCGCGGTCTTTGCTCGGGTGTTCGTGAAACCAGCGGGTCAGCGAGTAAACCAGGCTCAGGTTCCGGTTCATGTCCTCATATTTAATAAGCGCGCCGCTCATCAGAATCTGCGGAATCAAAACCAGCGGCACGATATTGGCCGCAGTCTTGGCATCAGAAACCATTGATGAAACGAGCAGGCCGAGGGCAAGGCTGCCGACCGCGGTCATGAACATCAAGGCCAGGTGGACCCAGAACATCCCCCGAATTTCGAGGACGTAATTACCGATGAAGACGAAGAGCACGCATTGAATCAACGCGAAGACCGACAACGAAGACATCTTCGCGAAGATGTAATACGGTAATCGCACATCGAGATTGCGCTCGCGCTGGAGCGTTGGCCGGTCGCGAATGATGTCGTCGGCGCTGTTGGTCAGGGAAAGGAACATCACCACCAGCAATCCGAGAAAAAGATATGTCGGAATATGAAAGGCCGATGCAAAATCGTATTTTCCGCTTTCCGAATAACGCAGGAGCGTGCCGATCATGAGAGCCAGCACCGGCGCGGCGCAGGTGGTGATCCAAATGTTCGCGCGGTTGCGTAGTTTGCTGATGAACGAGCGTCGCAGCAGCGCACGAAACTGCGTCCATTCATCGTGCCACCGAATCGGTGTGCTTTTTCGCTTCTGCGCCGGCGCCGCTGGCAGTTGCGGAACTTGCTCGCGGCGCAATGAAACTTGTTTCACGTCCTGGATCAGTCGAAACGCTTCGTACTTGTCGCGCCAGAATTCCGGCGAATAACGACGCGCCGCCACCAACTGGCCCCGGCTGTTCTCCTCATAAATGATGTCGCCGCTCAAATCGCGCAGCGGCGTTTCCAAAACGTCGAAGATAAATTCCGGTCGCGTCGTCCCGCATGAAGGACATGCGCCCAGGTCCGCGCCGAACTGATGTTGATGCTCGGCTTCAGCGAAATAGCGAAGCATTTCGGTCGGCGTCCCGAAGAAGACGAGCCGGCCGCCTTTGTCGAGTAGGATCGCCTTGTGAAACAATTGGAACAGTTTCGAGCTCGGCTGGTGAATGGTGACAATGATGATTTTGTTGTGCGCCATCGATCGGATGATCTCGATCACGTGCTCGGAATCTTTCGACGAAAGCCCGGACGTCGGCTCGTCGAACAGATAAACATCCGACATCCCGATCATATCGAGGCCGATGTTGAGCCGTTTCCGTTCGCCGCCGCTCAACGTTTTCTTGATCGCGGCGCCGACAACGGCATCGCGGCGTTCGCCCAACCCGAGCTCCACCAGCTTCGCTTCCAGTCGCCGCATTCTATCGCGCCGGGAAAGATGCGGTGACCGAATCGCAGCCGCGAATTGCAAATTCTCGCCGATGGTCAAATGCTCGTCGAACGCATCTTCCTGCGGAATGTAACTGATGTATTTTTTTAGATCGTCGAGGTTTGGATAGAGCGACCGGCCATTCAAATAAATCTGGCCGCTGCTTGGCTGAAGTTGTCCGGCCAGCACTCTCATTAGCGTGCTCTTGCCTGAACCGCTCGCGCCCATCACGCAGACCAATTCGCCTCGTGTCAGGGCAAACGAAATTCCGTCCAAGCCGGTGTCGCCACTGCCGAACCGGTGCGTTACTTCGCTCACCTCGACGGTGCGAATAATGTTGCGCTCTTCTTCGATGATGCGCTCGGAAAAGTTACAACGGAGAAATTGTCCGACGTCGATCCGGATCGTGTCGGAATCTTTTAGAGGATATGTCGATCTTACCGCCACGTCCCCGACCAGAATCGGGCGATCGGCTTCAATAACTTCCAACTGCCCGACGCGTTGGTCGTAATCGCAAAAAATTTTTAGCAACACGTCGCCGCTCGTTCCCGGCGAGAGCAAAATGTCGTCCGGCTGCAGCCGGCTTGGATCGTTCGAAACCAGATATTCCGATTTCGAAGCTTTGAGTTGAAACCGGCCGCCGAACGCGCGCGCCCGCCGGCGCAAATCGCTCAAATCCATTTCACTGTCGTTGTGGAAAAGAATTTTGTCGTCGAGCGACGCTTCCACTTGGGCGCCGCTCTTGAGTTGCACACCGTTGAGCACCGCATCGACGTCGCGCAACGCCTTCACCCGCACCTTCAATCCAAACGCGATCTCTAGTGCGCTTTCGCGGGTGCGTGCCCGCTCCAGACCCACTTCATCTGCGTCTTTGTTAACCCGGACGAAAATTTGTGGGACCGATACGTTTTTCTTGGCGTTGAAATATTGAGCCAATTCCTGATAGGTGAGCACGTGGTCGCCGATGAGGATCCGCTGACCCGGATAAATTCGGCAGAATCCGCCACGCACCAGCGGCCGGCCGCGCACCGAAACATTTTGGCTGCTGTAATTTTTCAGCAGGATCAGGTCGTGATAGCGGAACGCCATGAGCCGGTCGCTCTCGACCAGGTTTTTCATCCGCACATCGGCTTTTCCGTTACTGGCAAAGGAAAGCGATTCCAAAGGCGACGCGCCGCGTTGATAAATTGACGGGTCGGCGTCTTCGGAGGCGTTCAATTGATAAACGATGTCGATCGCCTGCGCGGCCATGCCGAGTTGCGACATGAAGGAATAGAACGCGACCACCTGTTCCTGTTTTAGTCCGGCCTGCGAAATGAGATCGTAAAGCTGGACCCCAAGCATGATTTTGCGCTCGGTCGTCAGCGACGTGCTCAGCTTCTGCGCCATCGCCGCCAGATCTTGCTGTTCGTAAAGCGCTTGCCGGAAAAGTTGGCGCAGCTCCGAGTAAACGGCTTCGGGATAATCGTAGCGCAAAAATCCGAGGCTCGAGTCGATCTCTTCTTCGAGCAGAACGCCGTCAGCTTTAGAAAAACTCGCGAGCACCTGGATGAGCAACGGCAATAGGTTCGGGCCTTCCGAAACGCTCCGCGGTTTGCGCAAGGCGCGCCGCATCAAACGCCGGCCCTGGCGCCGCACGCGATACGCGAATGGCGTTACTTTTTGCACCGCGCGGTCAAGTTTTTCCGCGACTGTTGAAACGAGCTGAGTCATGCAGGGATTCGGAATGGAAATTTTACCGCGATTAAGAAACTAAGCAACGCGCTCCCTCGCCTGATCCTTGCTTATCTCTCACGTGTCACACGTCACTTTCCCAATAAAGCCAGTGCGGCTCGCACTTTTTTTGCAATGCCACATGTTCATGTTAACCTCTTTATTCGCGAGTAAGCGCACCCCTTATGCCACAATCCGATCGTAACTCCCAACGGGAGAACAAGCAGCGCGGCAATGAGCCGAGCTTCAACTGGCGCGGCGTCATCCTGATCGCGGTCGCCTTCGGCTTTTTCGCTCTCGCGATGCTCTTCTGGCGCGGGAATTATCCGCAGCTGGAAGACGTCCCCTACAATCGCTTCCTCGAGCTGCTCGAGAACAAACAAATCGTGAGCGACAAAAATGCGCCGCTCACCCTGTACGTCGAGGAAGGCCAGCCCACGCAACAGTTGCGCGGGAAATATATCAAGCAAGGCACCGGCGGCGCGCAGAACATGGAAGTGCCGTTTCGCACCGTTATTTATCTCAATTTCACCAACAATTTGCAGGACAAACTCACCGCCGCTGGCATTCAACCGTCCATTCGCTCCGAGTCGCATCCGTTCGGTCAGGCGCTGTTGAGCTTCGGTCCGGTTCTGTTTTTGCTCGCGCTGCTCTATTTCCTTTTCCGCCAGCAAATCCGCATGGCCGGCAAAGGCGCGCTCAATTTTGGCAAATCGAAAGCGCGCATGCTCGCTCGTGACAAAAACAAGATCACGTTCAAGGACGTCGCCGGCGTAGAAGAAGCGAAGGACGAAGTGCAGGAGCTGGTTGAGTTTCTGCGGGATCCGAAAAAATTTCAGAAACTCGGCGGCCGCATTCCGAAAGGTGTGCTGCTCGTGGGCCCTCCCGGAACTGGAAAGACTCTGTTAGCGCGCGCCATTGCCGGTGAAGCGGATGTTCCGTTCTTTTCCATCAGCGGTTCCGATTTCGTGGAAATGTTTGTCGGCGTTGGCGCATCGCGTGTCCGCGACATGTTCGAGCAAGGCAAGAAATCCGCGCCCTGCATCATCTTCATCGATGAAATCGACGCGGTCGGCCGGCATCGCGGTCACGGTGTCGGCGGCGGACACGATGAGCGTGAGCAAACGCTCAATGCCTTGCTCGTCGAGATGGACGGCTTCGACACGCAGGAAGGCGTGATCATCATTGCCGCGACCAATCGCCCCGATGTTCTCGATCCGGCGTTGCTGCGCCCCGGGCGTTTCGATCGCCAAATCACGGTCAATCTTCCCGACGTCAAAGGCCGTGAAGAGATTTTGCGGGTGCACTCCAAGAAAGTGAAACTCGCCGAAGGTGTCGATCTCGCCGTGGTCGCACGCGGCACGCCTGGTTATTCGGGCGCGGAATTGGCCAACGTCATCAACGAAGCTGCATTGCTCGCCGCGCGTCGGGGATTAAAAGGAATCACGCTCTCTGAATTGGAAGAAGCGCGCGACAAAGTCCGTTGGGGCAAGGAACGCCGCAGTCTCGCGCTCAGCGAAAAGGAAAAACAAAACACCGCTTGTCACGAAGCCGGTCACGCCTTGTTGCTGGAGTTGCTTCCACACACCGAGCCGCTGCACAAAGTCACCATCATTCCGCGCGGCCCGTCGCTTGGATCGACAATGTGGTTGCCGGAGGAAGATAAATACACCAATCGCAAGAACGAATTGCTCGCCAGTCTGGCTGTGAAAATGGGTGGCCGCGTCGCCGAAGAAATTGTTTTCGGCGATGTCACCACCGGCGCTGCCGGCGACATCAAGATGGCCACCGCCATGGCTCGCAAGATGGTTTGCGAATGGGGCATGAGCGAAAAACTCGGCATGGTCGAGTACGGCGAACACGAAGATTACGTTTTCCTCGGCCGCGAATTGACGCGCAATCGCGATTACAGCGAAGCCACCGCCGAAGAGATCGACCGCGAAGTGCGGCGCTTGCTCGACGACGCATATCAAACCGCAAAACAAACTCTCATTGCCAATCGCAACCACCTCGACGCGATCGCCAAAACACTGCTCGAATACGAAACGCTCGACGGCTTGCAGATTAAGGAGCTGATTCAGTACGGCCAATTGCGTAACCCGCCGCCAAGCGTCACGCCGACATCGGGCGAAAAAATGCCACCCGAAAAACCGCCACGGCAGGTCGTGGTCGGTCCCGAGGCCCCGCCTCTCCCAGGCGCACTCGGCGGCGCTCCCGCCTAGATTCGCGGTGTTAGGCCAAACTCTTTCGTCCGATTGTCGGATGGAAGTTGGAGATGACTAGTCGGCCTAACCAACCGCTTCGTCCCCGATGAGTAACAAACAAATCAGCGTCATCCTGAAACGGTTCGAGTCGCCGGATGAAGTGCGGGTAATGCAGAAAGGGAAATTTGAATTGGTGCAGATCGGCGGGATAACAATTGGGCGCGCGACTTACGAGCCGGGATGGAAGTGGAGCGAACACGTCGGTCCGGGCGTCGGCGCGACGCGTTGTCATGTTGAACATGTCGGCTTGGTGATCTCCGGCACGGCAGCGGTTGCGTTCGATGATGGTCGCGTGGTCGAACTACACGCGGGCGAGCTATTCCACGTTCCGCCAATTCCCCACGACAGCTGGGTCATCGGCGACGAGCCGTATGTGTCACTTCACTTTCTCGGCGCGGAAAAATACGCGAGGTAGGGGCGATTGCCCTCAATCGCCCGCGGCGGTTCGCAGAACCGCCTATTCTTCGCCTACAAAGACATACGGCCACTCATCGATTCCCCGAATTAATCCAGCTCGCACCGATTCTGCCGAATGTATTCAAACTTTTCCGATTCACTTTCATCCTGGCGCAATCTGTGATCGAAAAAATTTCGCTGCCATTCGATCTTTCCCCTTCGCGCCGCAATCCGTCTGAAGTCGCGGATCAGTTTAGAGAGGTTCCCATCAGGCGAAATGCCGATGAGCATGTGCAAATGATCTGGCATCAGCAAAATCAGCTTAGGATACCACTCTTCCGACGCGTGATATCGACGCGCGGTTTCGAAAAGCAATTGAGCGGTGTCGAGTTTGCATAGTTGATTCACCCCGCGGAATCCACAGCAAATCGTAATGAAATAGGTCGCTCCGAATCGCCCGTGAAAATGAATCGAATGATCCAGGGATTTGCGAACCGCCCGAGTCGTGGCGGCGTTGCCTACGCGTTGCGGGCGGTTGGGGTCAATCGCCCCTACCTAAACCGCATATTCACTCGCGCCTTTGTTTCTCGACGAGATGCCGCAACTGGCGCTCCATCGTTTTG
>JBEEHZ010000249.1:0-7817 GCA_041167705.1 Verrucomicrobiota bacterium
ATAAATTCCTGCGGTGTGCCGAGATAATCGCTGTAGTAAGCTTCCCGTTTCCCGGTCAGCGCGACAACGGCGCTGTGATGGAAATCGTCGTTCCAAACCGCATCGAGATCGTCGCCGCCTTCACTGCGGGGGCGAATGAGCTTGGTAACCTGCCGCTCGTTTTCGGCGATTAAGATGATCGAGCGCGGAGCAGCGGCTTTGCGGGCGGCCCGGCCAACCGCGCCGATGATGTACTCGTCCGATTTATCATGGATCGCATCGGTAGCGTCGAAGCGGAAGCCGTCAAAATGAAATTCGTCGATCCAGTAACGGCCGTTGGTGATGTAAAATTCGCGGACCGGCCTCGAGTTTGGCCCATCGAAATTAATTGAATCGCCCCAGTCGGTTTCCTGTTCGCGGATGAGGTAATCGTCCGAATAAATCGCAAGATAATTTCCGTCCGGACCGAAATGGTTGTAGACAACGTCGAGAATAACAGCCAGGCCTAACGAGTGCGCGCGATCCACGAGGGCGCGCAGATCGTCTGGCGTTCCGTAGACGTGAAATGGCGCGAAAAGATTAACTCCATCGTAGCCCCATCCGAAATTTCCCGGGAAATCGGCGATTGGCATCATTTCAACAACGGTGATTCCGATGCGTGCTAGTTCGGCCAGTTGTTCCGACGCCGCGCGCCACGTCCCTTCCTTGGTGAAGGTGCCAACGTGCATTTCGTAAATGATCTGGCCCTTCATTTTCACGCCGCGCCATTTGGAATCCGTCCACGCGAAGTGCGCGGGATCGACAATACACGAAGATCCGTGCGGACCGTGCGGTTGAAATCGCGACGCGGGATCGGGATGAAAATGCTCGGCGTTGTTTACGCGAAAACGGTAGAGACCTCCAGCGCCAACGTTGGCGAAACCTGAAAAATAACCGTGATCTTCGCGCTGGAGCGGATGAAACGTCCGCTTCGCATCCTTTTTCGCACTTTCTTCCAACACAACATCGACAGCCTGGGCTTTCGGCGCCCAGATGCGGAAATGCGTCTGATTTGGACCGATTAATTCGGCCCCGATCGGATATCGACGAGAAGTCCCGCGCTCCATGGCTGAACCCTACACAAAATGCGCGGATGCGCAGTCAGAGCTTGATCAAAATTTCTTCAACCGCTCAAATCGTCGCGTGAACGGGAGCGAACCGACCATCGAGATCTTCAAACCACTCGATGAAGCGTTCCAGCTAATGAAGAAAATTCTCTTTCGCCCGTTTGATTTGAAAAAATGGTTCGTAATCGGCTTCGCGGCGTGGCTCTCAAATCTCGGGGGTGGAGGTTACAATTTTCGATTCAATCGAGGCGACTGGAAGAACGTTCCCTGGTTTCAAGACTTCAGCGACACGATTAGTGAGATTCCGCACTGGATTCTCTGGTCCGGTCTATTTGTGATCATCGTGTTGATGTTGGCGCTTATCATCGTCTTTGGGTGGTTGCGAGCGCGCGGTCGTTTCAAGTTTGTCGATTGCAATGTCAAAAATAGGGGCGCGATCGTGGAACCGTGGCGGGAATTTCGCGAACAAGGCAATAGCTACTTTCTGTTAGCGCTCCTGGCGGGTTTTATCATCGCGGTCATCGCCGGAATAAGTTCGCTCCCATTTATGCTGCCAATCATCCGGGGAGTGACGTTTCTGCATCTGCACGATGTTTACCTTATCTGCATGATCGCTCTGTGGGCCGTCGTTTTGGTCCTGCTGATTCTGGCCTGGTCGTTGATCTCGCATTTTATGGTCGCGGTGATGTATCGCCGGCGCTGTCGTGCGGGGGAAGCGTTTCTGGCCGCGCTTTCTTTGATCGCCAATTATCCTGGGGAAATCACATTTTATTGTTTGTTCTGGATTGTGCTTGGAATCGCATCTGCAATCGCTGCCTGCGCGACAGTTTTGGCGACATGCTGCATGGTGCTAATTCCGTATATCGGCACGGTCATTTTGCTGCCGCTGTTTGTTTGCCTCCGGGCGTTCGGGCTGCGTTTCATTCGACAATTCGGACCGGATTACGATGTCTGGGCTGGATTGCCCGCGGCGTCGCCAACTCCGTCCTCAATGCCACCGCCATTGCCGAGTTGAATCACACTTCGGTCGCCGCCCAGAATTTCCGAAACGCGTTTGGCCAGGTGCGATTAATCACGCTTTCACGCGCAAGATTGCCCATTTGTTTCCGCCGCTCGGGATCGGCAACCAGCTCCCGGATTGCGCGAGTGAGATCCTCGACGTCATGCGATTTCGTGATTAAACCGTTGCGATCGTCCTCGACCAGTTCTTTTGGTCCGCCAGAATCCGAAACGATCACCGGAAGGCCTGAAGCCTGGGCTTCGATGATCACGTTGCCGAACGTGTCAGTGGTGCTTGGAAAAACAAAAATGTCCGCCGAGGCATAAGCGGCCGCCAGTTCTCCGCCGGTCAGATATCCGGTGAACAAAGCTTCCGGGAGGGATTCGGAAAACTCGCGCGAATACGGTCCGTGACCGACAACGCAAAGTTGGATCGACAATCCTTCATCGCGGAGGCGGCGATAAGCGTCCGCCAGAAGGTCGAGATCTTTCTCCCGTGATACGCGACCGACATAAAGCAATCGAATCTGACCATTCTTGGCGCCGAACTTTTCGAAGAACCTTGAATCGCGCCGGGTGGGATGGAAGAGCTGCGTGTCCAGGCCGCGCGGAAAAATTTGCAATTTTGCCGGATCAATCCCGCGCTTGACCCAGCTGTCCCGATATTCCTCCGAGTTCACAAAGACGGTATCGAGCTGATTGTAGAACCAGTGCATGTAGCGCCAGGTCACGCTTTCGAGAAAGCTGTCTTCGGTCAGAATGCGGACGTATTGCGGAAAATCAGTGTGATAAATGCCGCTCGTCTGCAGGTTGAGCATCTTCGCCGCGAGTAACGCCGTCAGACCGATCGGTCCCGGCGTGCTGATGATAACTTCGCTGAATCGCTCGCGCTGGATGTAATCCAGCATTTGCAAGATCGGCGGGAAACTCAGCTTTTGCAGCTCGTACTCGGGCAGCTCAAACTCGCCGATCGGTTTAAAGTTTTTGATCGGGATATCGTCAACCGTTAGTTCGTTGCGCGACGTAATGACGATCAGTTCTTTTCCTGCCGCCGCGCCGGCTGCTGTCATTTTGCGAATGGTCGTGGCCACGCCGTTTACGTCTTCGAGCGTATCGGTGAACCAGGCGCGCTTGTTGTTTTGCAAAGCTTCCGGAATTTTTCCGGTCAACTCCTGGAAAATTTTCTGCAGCCATTTGCGTGACGGCGCCTGGCTGTGAAAGCCATAGATGTAGGGCGCAAGAATGATCAGGATCGGCGCCATTGCGGTCAACGCCTGCACGCTTTCGAGCATGTTTCCGGTGCTGATTTGTTGGACGAATTTTTTGAAAAAGCGAAAGGCGAGTTGTTCGGCGACGAGATTCGCCATCAAAAAGGTTCGTCGCTCCGCCCCCGAACCACCCTCGAGATCGGATGCGAGATTCGCTTTGACTTCCGCCTGCTGGAACTGGCTCGAGAGTTCGCTCCACAGCGACATGTTCGCAGGCTTCATCATCTCGAATATTTTTCCGGACAGCACTCCTTGCGCGAACACGCTCGCTTTGTCCTTCAGCGTCAACTCAGTCGGGTCACGGCCTTCCATAAACCGCGAGAACATTTGCTCAATCAGCGCGCCGCTCGGTCCGAGCTTCTCGTGGAAATGGTCCTGAATGAAACAAGCGACGGTGTTATAGAATCCATGCGACAGCGCCAATGGCGTGCCGCCTTCGCCGCGGGCCTGACAGGCGCCGGTCCGGACATGAGTTAGAAATTTTTCGACTGAATCCGCGGGCGATGTCTCGGTAAAGGCCGAGGCAATGAATTGTCCGCCGTGATCGTCCGAGCCGCCGACGAAAATCTTTTTCCAAGGTTCGCGATGGGTCGGCTCGAGGTTGTGTCGCTCCGCGAACTTCTCGATCTTTTCCGGCGTCAACGAAGCAAAGAGCTCCTGGGCGAGCTCGCTCAGAAGCGCATCCCGCAAACCGTTGACGCCTTCGAAATGTTTGAAGAGTAAAATGAGCCGTTCAAGATGCGAGGACTCGAGTTTGCCGTTGACGCTGTAGAGCGGATGCGCCACCGCGTGCGCGATTTTGCCGCTCTGCAAATATCGTTGCAGCGCAAAAATATTGTCCCGAATGATTACGATGTCGTCGTGCTGCTTTTCGGTAATGCCCCAGACCAGGAGGTGAATCTTGCAGGGGTCCTGCGGAAAATAAGTGGTGACCTGTTCGCTGATAAACGTGTTCGGCAGATCGCGGATCGTGAGACAACCGTCGATCGTGTCGTGGTCGGTAATGGTGACGAAATCCATCCCGCTTTCCATCAATTGTCGATAGAGCTCGCGCGGGTCGGAATAGGAATCGGGAAAATCGAACCGGCGGAAAAGCCATTCCTCAGAGCGCGCGCTGAACCGGGAGTGAATGTGAAGATCACATTTGCTCATATATATTTAGAGGCCGCGCTTGAGACGCTGCTCGGCGATCCAGTCCTGGTAGGTCGTTGGTGTCCTTCGGTCGTCCATTTCACTGATAAGATCGACAATCTGCCGCCAAATGGTCGGATGCGAAAAATCGGGCGGGTGAATACTGAGACGCACGAGCGGTTTGCTCTCGAGGGCGCGGCCCAGTGCGGCGTTCCAAGCCAGACTTATCATCCGCCGCCATCCGTTGCGAACGCTGTAAACCAGCGACCGCGCCGGAAACGTTTCACCCGAGCGCAAATCGCGCACTGTTCGGAGCCGAGTGGTGTATTCCATCTCCGCATCGCGCGCTGCGCGTTCTCCCTCGCTGCTCAGTAACCAAGCAGGCGCAACAAAACCGCGCGGCTTCAGGCCGTTGGCGAGAAATTCTTCGCGCGCGGTCTTGATTCGCCGAAACGCTTCGTCGTATTCGATATCATAAAATTCGCCTTCGCCCTGGGTGTAGAATTGGGTGATAAATTTTTCGAGGAACGTTTCGCGCGCCTGCCGCGGCCGTTCATGAAAAAATCCGTGGATAACGATTTCGTTCCCGGCCGCTTCCAAATTGCGGAGCCAGGAAACGAATTGTCGATCTTTCATCGACGTGCCTTGGTGATGGTAATCGGGCACGACCAGGAGCGAGCAGTGCCGGATTCCTTTTGCTGTCAGTTCGGAAATAATTCTGTCCACGATGGGTTGGGTGGAGGGAGCGACGTCGTGAATGGAAACGACCAGAAAATCCTTGGTCGCACTCGCCGCGGCGACAACGGGCAGAAACTGCGTGGCCACAGCCGATGTCATTTTCGCAAATTTTCGACCCCGCTAACCAAGGGAACAAGTGCAAACTGTAGTCGGTTCGCTGGGTGGATCGAGCAGTCCCTTGCTCGATGTTAATCTAGCCGCCGAAGGCGGGTTTGTTTTGGCATCGCCCGCGGAGCGGCCGATCCACCTTCCTTTGCGGAGATTGCTAACTACGATCCTCCCATTCTTAGAATCGACCGGAACGCTGATTCGCTTAGCGGCATGACCGACAGGCGCGATTGTCGAACGAGCGCAATGTTCTTCAGCGCTGGTTTCGCTTTAATTTCGTGTAACGTGACGGGCTTGGGCAGCGGCTCGAGCGGTGCAAGATCGACTGCGCTCCAATCGCCTTCTTTCGTAGTCGTGTCGGGGTAAGCGGTGCGCGCGACTTTGGCGATGCCGACCACGGCTTTGTCTTCGCCGCTATGATAAAACAAAACCTCGTCGCCCTTGGACATTCGGCGAAGGTTATTGCGGGCAGCGAAATTCCGTACCCCGGTCCAGCTTGTGCTGCCATCAGCAACAAAATCTGACCACGAGTAATCAGATGGTTCCTGTTTCACGAGCCAGAAATTTTTCATCACTTCACAATTGTAGCTGTCGCCCTCTGGGCGACGCAACCTGTGAAAAAATCAGCACGGCCGTTCGCTTCGCAGAGCGAAGCGGCTACAGGGTTCGACAATTGTCGATCTTTGTTTGAAGATCGACCCATGGCGCAACTGCCATTTATCACGTTCGAAGGCTCGGAGGGATGCGGAAAATCGACCCAGGTGCAACTGCTGGCCACCCGCCTCGAGATCTTGGGGGTTCCTTTTGTGATTACCCGCGAACCGGGCGGCACACCAATTGGCGAATCGATCCGTGAATTGTTGCAATTCGCGCCCCAAAGTGCGGGGATGACTCCGGAAACCGAATTGCTCCTCTTTGAAGCGAGCCGAAGCCAACTCGTCCGCGAAGTGATCAAGCCCGCGCTGGAAAATGGCAAGTGCGTGATCGCGGACCGTTTTTTCGATTCAACAACTGTTTATCAGGGTGTCGCGCGTAAACTTGATCGGAAAATTGTGCGACAACTCAATGCCTTCGCCGTGGGCGATTGTGTTCCCGACATTACGTTCCTGCTCGATGTCGAGCTTGAAACGGCGCAAGCACGAATGAAGCAGCCGCGCCGGCCGGACCGAATGGAACAACAATCGGTCGAGTTCTATGAGCAGGTTCGCGACGGTTATCTGGAGCTTGCCAAATGGCAGCGAGATCGAGTTGTGGTGATCAAGGGTTGGCAGGCGCCGCACGATATCGAGAAGGAGATTTGGGAGGCGCTCTGTTGGCGTTTTCCAAATCTGGTGAAGCCGCCGGATTGATATGGCTTTCACCCGGAAGACAGCAATTGGCCTTTTGCGGCGCGCGCACGATCAAAAACGTTTGGGCCACGCGTATTTGATTTCAGGACCGGTTGGCAGCGGGAAACGGGAAGTGGCCGCGAAATTGGCGAGCACCGTCAACGGAACAGATGTCGAGGACGTTTTTTCATCAAAGGCTCGCGAGATTTTTGTGGCCGAACCGGAATCGAAATCGAGAAGGATTCTGATCGAGCAGATTCGCGAGCTTGAACACGGACTTCAAATGCGTGCTGCGGAAGGCCGTCGAAAAGTGGCAATCATTATCGAAGCGGACCGATTGCAGCCGCAGGCGGCGAACGCATTTCTTAAGACGCTGGAAGAACCACCGGCCAATTCATTGTTGCTTTTGTTGAGCGCATTGCCAGAGGCATTGCCGGACACGATTGTTTCGCGATGCATTTCTATTCCGCTGGCGGCAGATGGCGAAGAAATTGAAATTCCGGAGCGCACTGAACTGGTGGAATTGCTTCGCGACACCGCGCGTGAGAAAAGTTGGAGCGTCCAGCAAGCCTATCGTATCGGGCAGGGCCTGCAGTCGCTGCTGGGAAAGGTTCGCGAACAAATCAAAGCGCAAACGGCCGAAGCGTTGAAGAATGAGGAAGCACGCTATCGGAACTCTACCGACGGCGCCTGGCTGGACGATCGCGAAGATTATTACAAGGCGCTGACCGAGAGCCTCTACATTCAACGTCGCGCTGCGTTGGTGGAGGTATTGGTCGAGTTTTGGTCGGACGTTTTGCGCGCGGGCAGCAAAGTCGCCCGGCGCGATTTGCCCTCCGCAAAAAAAGAAACTGCCGCTTTGGCGGAACGCTTCACTGTGCCGGAAGTGCTAAAGCGGATCCAGCGACTGGAACAGTTGCGAGACAATCTCGGCCGCAACATTCAGGAAGCGCTCGCCTTCGAAGTCGCGTTTCTCGAAGTCTTCGCCGCCTAATACCCCGCGTCCCTGCAAAAGAGATGTAGTTTATTAAAGGCAGCGCGGGCCCGAATTTCGATTGTAATGTACTAATAAGAGCATGCTCCCCAGAGCGAATCGCGGAGGGGCGCCAGACCGAAACGGGCGACGGTCGAGGGGATTCTATAGGCGCGACTCGGAACGC
>JBEEHZ010000250.1:0-3901 GCA_041167705.1 Verrucomicrobiota bacterium
CGCCAGCTGTAGTCCTTTTGTGTTTGAACCGCGGCAGCGATCACCGGATCGATCCCGACCACAGAGACAAAAAAGAGCGCGCGCTCCGTCTCGAGTGATTCCGGGGTTGCGCCGTAAAGCGGACTCTGTTCATCGATCTCGTGTCGCAGAGTTAATGCCGCCGGAAAAACGGTCAGGTGATCGAAGTGCAGTTTCAGATCGAAAAAGTACCTGAAATCTCCGCCTTCGATGAGCGGTTGGTCGCGCGAATACATGATTCGAAACTCGGCCTCAACCATGCTGTGGTGATTCTCGTTGCCAATGCGCAGCATTAACGTCGGCTTTCCATTTAATGGACCGATCACAATTGATCTACTGAAGAGAACGCGCGCGATTGGGCGCGAGAACCGGACGAAAATCAGGCCGGTCATGACTGCGATCAAAAATATTCCGGTCATGATCTCGATCGTGCTGACGAGATGTCCATAAAGCGTCTGCGGATACATGTGACCGTAGCCGACGGTGGCCAGCGTTTGGACGCTGAAGAAGAAGCAATCGAGAAACCAGTCGGTGCTGGTTCTCCCGGCGACGCTGTTTGGGTCGATACTATAAAGAACGGCAAAGAAAAGATTCAGGCCGATATAAACAGCGCCGACAAACAGAGCGAACTGTGGCCAACTCAAGCCCAGCAGCCAGCGATAGATATCGCGCCATTGCCACGCGTCGGTGTTGACCTTGACGAACTCGACCTGGCCGGATTGGACCGAAACCTCGTTGCGCCGACTTCTCCTATGGCGAACTTTTCTCCGCTGGGGAACTTCCTTGTGCACAAACCAATATAGCAATGTGGCCGTTCAAAAACAGACGGAAATTAGCCAGGCCCGATGAGTTCCCGGCTGTGATCGATGCCCTTGGCGAGAAATTGCGAAGCGCTGGCTTTGTGGTCGAGGCTGATCGGTTTCATTATTTGGTGCACGAATTTGTCGCTACGACTTCAAATGAATTGTACGGCGAACTGCAGTTCGCTTTGAAAAAGTTGGATCATGAGCACCGCGCTTTGCCGCGCGATATTGCCGCTGAGGTTCGCCGCCTGATCAAAAGCATCGATCACATCTGCCGCTGGCGATGATTGTGGCCACGGCGCTCTGCCGCCGTTTCGAAAATCGTAGCGGCGCCTCGACAGAGCGAGGCGGCTACAACTTTTGATTTGACCCCTCCGCGATTAAGGGGCTGCATGTCGACTCATGTTTAAGCGCATTTTGAAGTGGTTCTTTTCGATCGTTCTCCTCGCGATCATCGTGCTCGCGATTTTCCTGATTAATCTGATCTGGTTCCGGCCCTGGAGCCTGAATCTTTTCTACGAGAAGACATTTGCTGAAATCATTTTCAGTGAACCGGAATTGCTCTCAGCGCTTGGCCTGGTCGAGCAATTTGGAATCACCAGTCACAACGGCAAGCTGAGCGATGAGTCGCCGGCGCACCAACAAATGGTGATCGACCGCTGGAAAAAAGACCTGACTCAGCTTCACGAGTATTCGTTGGATCGACAATCGCCGTCGCAAATGCTTTCCACGCACGTGCGTGATTGGTTTATCATGGACCAGGTCGATGGCGAAAAGTGGCAATGGCACAATTATCCGGTCAATCAGCTCTTCGGCGTCCAGAACCAGTATCCCTCGTTCATGGCCAACACCCATCGGCTGCTCAGTCAGCAGGACTGCGAGTATTACATCATGCGCCTGGATGCTTTGCCAAAAAAGTTCGATCAAACACTTGAAGGACTGAGGTTCCGCGAACAGAAACAGATTCTGCCTCCGCGATTCGTTGTCGAAGAAGTGCTCAAGGAAATGAGCGACTTCATCGCCAAGCCAGCCGCCGAAAATGTTCTGGCCACGTCATTCAAGACGCGCGCGGCCAAGATCGACAAGTTGACCGAACAGCAACGCGCGGATTTCCAGAAGCGCGTGGAAACGGAAATCACAAGCCAGGTATATCCGGCTTACCAGAAATTGATCGCTTATTTCCAGGAGCTGTTGCCGAAAACAACGACCGATGACGGCGTTTGGAAATTGCCGGACGGCGATGCGTTTTATGCCTACGCGCTTCGAGACAACACGACGACAAACATGCCGCCTAACGAAGTGCACGATCTCGGTTTGCGCGAAGTGACGCGGATTGAGGGCGAGATGCGCACGCTGCTCGACGCCAATGGATTCGCCGGTCAGCCAATCGGCGCGGCCATGGACAAACTCGGCAAGGATCCGCGTTTTCTCTATTCGAACGACGACAAAGGCCGTGACGAAGCGCTCGCGGAATTCAAACGTTTGATCAACAACGCCGTCACGGAATCCAAACAGCATTTGTTTTTGACGGCGCCCAAGGCGCAGATCGACATCCGGCGGGTCGAACCATTCAAGGAAGCGACCGCGCCGGGCGCGTATTATCAAGGCGGCGCCATGGATGGCTCGCGTCCCGGTATTTTCTTCGCAAACCTGCGCGACATGAACGAGGTCCCGAAATGGAGCATGCCGACACTCGCCTATCACGAAGGCGTGCCCGGACATCACTGGCAGATTTCAATCGCGCAGGAACTCAAAGGCGTGCCGCAGTTTCGTAAAGTGATTCCGTTCACCGCTTACGCCGAAGGCTGGGCGCTGTATTGCGAATGGCTCGCGAAGCAGGCCGGGTGGTACGACAAAGACCCGTTCGGCGATCTCGGACGTTTGCGTGACGAACTTTTCCGCGCGGTGCGATTGGTGGTCGACACCGGGATTCACGCCAAACATTGGACGCGCGAACAAGCGATCACTTACATGCACGACAAAACCGGCATGGGCGAAAAAGAAGTGAAGTCGGAGATCGAGCGTTACATCGTCAACCCCGGCCAGGCCTGCGCCTACAAAGTTGGGATGTTAAAAATCCAGGAGCTGCGTTCGCGCGCGCAACAGGAACTCGGAGACAAATTCGACCAGCGCGAATTTCACGAGACCGTGTTGAAGAACGGTTCCCTACCACTCGAGATTCTGGAGGAACAGGTTAACGATTATATCCAGAAGAAGAAGGCGTAACCACGGATTACGCGGATAAAACGGATCAGAAGAAGCGAATTGTAGCGTTGGTTTCCTCTCCCTTTGACAAAGGGAGAGGAGTAAGGTGAGGGATTGCCGATGCCAGTGCATTTGACGATCTCCCCTCACCTCAATCCTCTCCCCGCACATGGGGAGAGGCGGAACGAAAACTAGGTCATGCGACGCATTCTTATCATTCTCTTGATCCTCAGTGTGACGATGTCGATCTTGTGGATCTTTGCCGGCCGGCAAATTTCACAATTCGTCGATCAGTTCAAAATGGCCAAAGTGGAATCGTACGCGATTCATTCAATCGCGTACGAAGGGACAGGAGACGGCGGTACGCTCCTGATTGACGATCATCGATTAACTCTAAATCCAACCAATGCGCACGTTGGTTCGACCAAAGACAATCAGCTTGCGCTTGCGTATGCAGGAAAAGTTTTTGCATTCGGTCCGCTCCGCTCGTCAGAGTCGCTGGCAGCTGACGCCGAGAGCGGCGACACAGCATTGCTCGCCCTGCAGCGCAGTTATCTCAGGTGGCCAAGCTTTGATGGTTCACGGCTAAATTGGAACGGGCCTAACTACTACAGGCTTGCCTGGAACAAACAGACCGGCGCAAAACTCGAAATGATTTGGTCAATTGACGATCAGAAGAACGCCACTTCCTTGATTCGGATTGAAATCTCGAGCGCTGCTCGATAAATCAGAGCATGAAAAAGATCGGAATGATACTGCTCGCGCTTTATCTCATCGTCGACAGTCTGCTTGGATTCGGGCTAAACCTCGGACCGTTTATCTTCTTGCTCTCTCTGGTTGGATTAGCGGCCGGTGTTCTCATTCTCGTCGGCGCA
>JBEEHZ010000251.1:0-11796 GCA_041167705.1 Verrucomicrobiota bacterium
CGGTTTTTCCATTCGGAATCGTGACCTCGCCATTGTTCTCGATCACGCCCATGACGTCGTCGCACAGCTTTCGAACGTCCGCCGGCATCGCGTCTTCATTGGCGAACTGTTCCCCGTTAAACACGAATTTCTTTTTCACCGCGCCATCGTGCAGCGCTTTTTCGTAAGCAAGCCGGACTTCCGGAGGCAATTCGGACGGGCTCGAATATTCCTGCCCGTTGTACCGAATCTTACTTTTCAGCGTGATGCTCACTGCCGGCCAGAAATCATAGCATTTCATTTGCCATCGCCCCGTCAGGCCGTCGTTCTTGTGGTAAATTAGCCGACCAGTGACCAGTGCCGACGCTCAACAACGGATACGCGCTTCCGGCTGCGATGTGCGCTTCGACAATCTGACCCGCCAGCTTTATGCAACTGACGCGTCCATTTATCAGATCGAGCCGCTCGGGGTCGCCTTTCCAACCAGCGCCCAAGACGCCAGCGCGGTCATCAAAGCCGCGGCCGATGAGAATATTTCGGTCACGCCCCGCGGCGCTGGGACTAGCCTAGTCGGGAACGCCGTCGGCGAAGGATTGATCGTCGATTTCTCGCGCCATAATCGCAAGATCGACAATCTCAACATCGACAATCGCAGCGTCCACGTCGGTGCCGGTGTGGTGCTTGATCAGCTGAATGCGTTTCTCAAGCCGCACGGGTTTTGTTTTGGACCCGACGTCGCGACCAGCTCGCGCGCCACGATCGGTGGCATGATCGCCAACAATTCTTCCGGGGCGCGCGTTCCGGTTTACGGCACAACTGCCGATCACGTTCTTGCGACCGAGATCGTCTTGGCGGACGGCCGAATCGTCACGGTCGGGTCGGCGCACGAGTCTTTGCGCGACGAGCAAAGCAAGATCGAGAATCTCGTGCGCGCACACGCGTCGGAAATGGCCGAGCGTTGGCCGCCCGGCTTGCTCAAACGCTGGCCGGGCTACGGCATCGAAAGGTTTTCGCGCGCCTCAACCAATCTCAATGAAATCCTCGCCGGCAGCGAAGGAACGCTGGCCGCGATTTTTTCGGCTGAGCTAAAAATCTCGCCATTGCCGGGCCAGAAAGGGTTGGGCCTGATCTTTTTCGCATCCATCGGCGAAGCGATGCAGGCGACGGTGGCCTTACTCGATCTCAAGCCGGCCGCAATCGAGCACATTGATCGACCGTTGCTCGATCAAACAAAAGGGCAACTTCATTTCCAAGCTGCGCGCGATTTGCTCGAGCTCGACACTCAGCCGTGCGAAGCGATTCTGGTCGTCGAATTTTACGACGACGTCGCGGAGAAGTTGTCGATCTTGCAATCGAGATATCTCGGATTGCGCACAAGAATTTGCCGCGACGCGAACGAAATGAATCTCGTTTGGTCCGTGCGCAAGGCCGGGCTCTCGCTTTTGACTGGTTGCGTCGGTCCGGCGAAACCGGTCGCGTTCATCGAAGACGCCGCCGTGCGCCCCGCCCAGTTACCCGACTACGTCCGCGGTTTGCAGTCGATCATGGGATCGCTCGGACTCGAAGCGAGCTATTACGGTCATGCTGCCAGCGGTCTGCTTCATGTTCGGCCGGTTCTCGACCTCCACAGCGCTGACGATTTGCGAAAATTCCGACTCGTAGCCGATCAAACTTCCGCTCTGGTGCGCCAATTCAAAGGTTCGCTCTCAGCCGAACACGGAGTCGGGATTGCGCGCACCGAATACATGCGCGAGCAGCTCGGCGACGCGCTCCTGAACGTCATGCGCGAAATCAAGCACACGTTCGACCCAAAAAACATTTTCAATCCCGGAAAAATTTTCGGCTTCGCCTACAAGATCGACAATCACCTTCGAAACAACTTCACCAAACCGATTGAGTTGCCGTTCGAGCCGCGACTCGCCTTCGCTTTCAAAGATCGCTCGTTGATCGGCAATCTCGAGCAATGCAACGGCTGTGGCGGTTGCCGCAAAGACGCGCCGATCATGTGTCCTACGTTCATTGCGACCGGCGACGAAGTTATGTCGACGCGCGGTCGTGCGAACATTATCCGGCGTTCGCTCGAGTTGCGGGGCAACGGCCACGATCCGTTGAAATCGGCGGAGCTCGATGCCGCGCTAAGCAATTGTCTCTCCTGCAAAGGTTGCACGCCGGAATGCCCGTCGAACGTCAATCTCGCGCTCCTCAAAGCCGAAATGCTTTACGCGCGTCACAAGCGCGACGGTTTACCAATGCGCGAGCGGTTCTTCAGCAACGTCGATTTGTTAGGCCGAATCGGTTGCGTAATGCCATGGCTGGCAAATCCAACGCTCGATCTTGTGCCGGTGCGCGCCGTAATGGAGAAGGCACTCGGAATTTCGGCAAAGCGTTCGTTGCCGCATTACACCCGCCAACGCTTCGACCGGTGGTTTGAAAATCATTGTAGGGCGTCTGTGCCAGACGCCGCGGCGTTTCACAGAAACGGCTCACAAAAACGCGGCAAAGTGATTCTCTGGGACGACACCTTTGTCCGTTATCACGAGCCAAATATTGGAATCGCGGCGGTGAAGGTTCTCGCAGCGCTCGGCTTCGAAGTTGAGCTGCTGAAAAATCGGAAATGTTGCGGACGGCCGGCGTTCAGTCAGGGGAATCTCGACGCCGCAGCTGACCTTGGTCGACAGAATGTCCATCTCCTCTCTTCTCAACCTCTCAACGACTCAACTTCTCAACCTCCAATCATTTTTCTTGAGCCGTCGTGCTGGTCGATGTTCGTGGAAGATTATCGCGAACTGAAAATCGAAAATGCGGAAAGGATTGCGGCACGCTGTTTCCTCTTTGAAAAATTCGTGGACGACTTGCTTGAGCGAGAACCAGACGCGCTTCGGTTCAAGCATCGTGAGACGAACGTAGCAATCCATGCCCATTGTCACGCCAGGTCGCTAACCAAACCGGAATTTATGGCGCGGCTGGTCGAACGACTACCCGGACACAAAGCAACTTTGCTCGATACCGGCTGTTGCGGAATGGCCGGCGCATTTGGCGCACTGGCCGAGAAATACGAACTCTCACGTCAGGTCGCGGCCGATTTACTACGCAAGATCGACAATCAACAAGCCGACGTTGTTATCGCTTCCGGCACAAGTTGTCGCCATCAGATTGTCGATCTTAGCAGCGTCTGGCCAAAGCACATGGCCGAGCTGCTCGCGGATGCACTCGCGTAAACCGAACTAACCTTGCGGTTTCGGCGGCGGCGGAGGACTGCCACCAGGCTTCGCCGCTTCGCCAGGTTTTGGCGGCGCAGCGCCCGCGGGCGCGCCGCCTGGAAGCTCGGCATTATCTGGGACCACTAACACATCAGGCTCGGTGAACGAATCAGGGTGATTCGCCAGTTCTTTACGCAACGCTGCGATCTGTTCGGCGGTCACGGGACTGGCGCTGTTCCCCCACTCGCTCCGTTCGTAGGTCAGAACGTCGGCAATTCTTTGATCGGTCAACGTTTTGTCCCAGGGTTGCATCACGGCGCTCCCGAATTTTTGACCTTTGACCGTAACCGGTCCTTGCAAACCTTTGAGAACAATCATGGCCGGTCGCTTCGAACCGCCAGTGGTAAATTCCGAGCCAGCCAGCGGCGGATATTGACCGGGAACACCAAGACCGTTCGCTTGATGACAGGTCTGACAATTTGCTGCGAAAATCTTTTTGCCGCGATCACGCGGTGAAAGTTCGGCTTGCTGTTGTTGTCCCTGAGCTCCGCCACCTTTTTTCGCCGGCGGCGGTCCGCCCATTGGATCAAGCCCATCGCCTGAAAAATCTCCAGAGTAGCGTCCGAGATAAGCGCCGCCGGTAAAAATCGCGAGTCCGTAAAGGGCGATCAACCAGATCGAGAGTGGCTCGAGCCCAACGCGCGGCTCACGTTTTTCGCGCTGAATCGCGGCGTGCACTTCCTGAACGTCGGACGTTTCGCCGTAATCCATTCCCTGGCGTGTCAGCGAAGATGTATCTGGAGTTCGCTCGTTCATTTCTTCGGTGGCGCTGGCGGCGGTGACCCTGCCGGCGGGGCTGGAGGCGAACCCGCTGGCGGCGCTGCACCCGCTGCCGTCTTAACTTCTTTCAGCGGATGCGATTGATCGAGCGACATCAAATAAGCAACGAGACATTTGGCCTCGTAGGTTGGAACAATTTCCCAGCCCGGCGGCGGTGCTTCAGCTCCGGTTAATTGCAATGCATCGGCCGAGCGTTCGCCACTGATTGGCTGCTTCTCGTAAAGAAATCTGTAAGCCGGCATGGTTGAATCGCGGTTGTCGGCGCTCATACTGCGCGGCGCGTAAAGATGCCGGTGATGCCAAGCCGCAGAATAAGCTGGAGGTATTCCGTTTGGATTTGGTGAAGCCGAAGCGGCGGGCGATGGATTCGCAGCGGCGGCGGGTGGAGCTGGAGGAGAACCTGGAGGCGGTGCAGGAGAAGTTGCCGGCGCTGCGGCCGGCTTTTCTTCTTCAGTTGGCGCAGCTTTGCCAATGTTCGCCACATCGGGACCCATGCGCTCCTGTCCCAGCACAACCGGCCGATCAAAAATATAATCGCGCGGGGCGCTGCGCCGTTCAGCCCATTTCGGACCAGGCGACGGTCCCAGGTCGCGGACACGATCGATATCCGATGAAGCGTAATCGGGACGGATTTGCTGACTGTGGCAATAAATGCACCCATTCGCCGCGTAAATCCGGCGGCCGCGGTCGGCCATGCCCGATTTTGGAGCGGGATAAATGTCTGTGCCTTCTTCATCCATTTGCGGATTGAGCGCACCTATTTGCAGATTTGGAATCACGGTCAAGCCGACCCACGAGAACGCGAACGTTCCGAAAACACCGATGAAAAGCGACACCAGACCTTTCATAAGTGCGGCTCCGCTCCTTCGGCTTCAACTGGATTCAGAAATGTCGGTACCGTCGACGTGCGGCCGAGGCCAAACAGCATCAGCCCGAAATGAAATGCGAAAATAAAATGCGAAGTCGTGAGCAAAAGCGCTGCAACCGTCCGACCGCGTAAATAGGGCAACACGCTCGCCACGCTTTGAATGAACGACATCGAGGGATCATTTTGGGCCGCGCCCTGAGCCAACCCGCCGACCAACAACATTAACGACATCAATCCAACGCCATAAGCCGACGCCCAGAAATGCAACTTGATGAGCGTGGCATAGCGCCATTCGCGGCCAACCAGACGCGGTACGATGTAATACATCGAACCGAACATGGTCATCGTGAAAAACGCGTAAAGACCGATGTGCGAATACGCGATGCTGGCCTCCGTGAAATGCAGATAGCGCGCGGTTGAGCGAAGCGAGATCAGGATGCCAACAACACTGAAGATTGTGTACGACATCGCACCGAAAACCGTGAACCGCAGCGTGGGGCTGTAACGCATCACCGGAAAATATCCCTGCATTGTCATGTGGTGATTTAGCCCAACCGTCGCGACCGGAATGATAGTCAGAATAGTTGCGGCAATGCTGGCGGTGATCATCCACGCCGGGAACGGTCCATCGACAAGACGTTGCATTCCGGTCCAGCTCGAGAAAAGCGCGTAGGTCCAGAATCCAATCGTCGCGAGATGATAACTGTACACCGGACGACCGATCACTTTCGGGATCATGTAATAAGCGGTCCCGAGACCGATCGCGCCGAACCAAAGAAAGAGGAGATTATTGGCGTACCACCAGCCGACCGCAGCCTGCATCACGCCTTGAACCGGGACGACGAACAACATTGCTTGCGCGGCGGCGTAGAGCCATGGGAACCAGAGAAAGGCGCCGAGTAAATACCATTGCGTGATGTAAATCTGATCGCCGCGGCGAAAACGGAACATCAATACCGCCCATGACATGATCAGCGCGTAAGCGACAAGAAGAATGACCGCGGCATAAGGCGGAAACTCGAGCCAGTCATAGCCAGTGCTGTAGCCCATGAGAATTCCGATTACGCCAATCAGCACCCCGATGTTCCAAAACCAAATTCCGGTGACGATCAGCAAAGGATGTCGCAAAGTTGTCCGGCATAATCGCGCCATCAGCCAGATCGCCGTTCCCATTGCGACCATCGATCCCCACCCGTAAATCATCACGTTCATGTGGATGGGACGCAGCCGGCCCCAGGTCAGAAAGCTGACGTCTGAAAGCCAATCCGGTGAATGCAGTTTGAAAGAAACGAATCCGGCCAACAGCGTTCCGATTAACAACCAAACCATCGCCGATGCATAAAACATCAGCACCGGCACGCGGGTGGAAGCATCGATGCGCGCACGCTCGCGTTGTTCGGCGTCGCCGGCGCCAGCTGAAACGGCCGGTTCTTTCAATGGAATGTCAGCGGCTGGAGTCATTCGTTAGGCAAGATCGACATGTTCACAACTGGCCGGGGGTTGCTCCGCGAACTGGCAATGGACTGCCCGGCGCCGTGGCGGACGGAGTGACGGAAGACGACGCGGCCGGGACGGCGGCGGATGATTTCGGTGATGCAGCAGGAGAAGCGGATGCGCCTGGTTGCGTGGATGGCTGCACCGCCGGCGGATTCACGGCGGCGGCGGGTTGTCCGCGCGCTTCCGATTTCGGACCTGTGACTGAAGTTGGTTTCGGCGTCCCACTGGATTGCGGCGAAGGGGATGGTGCGGGCGAGGCCACGGCTGCGCCGCCTGGCGCTGCAGAAGATTCCGGCGTGGCAATCGCATATGCGGACGCCGGTTTCTTGTTCGCCAGATCGGCAAGCGTTAATTCCATCGCGCGATCGATGGGCAACCGCACTGTGCCTTTGTTTTTGTCGATCCACGCGTAACTGGTCAGCGCCTTGCTGTCTTCCTCGCGCGCGTCCTTCAGTTTTTTCGCGCGCGCCTCCGCACGCATTTGTTCGTAACTGTCGCCGCGGGGGGTGGGACCGATCACAGCTAGGACAATGACGCCGAAAAGCGCGAACAGCAGCACAACGCCGACCCACGTCGAAAAGGGCGCGGGCGATTGAAATTGTTCGGAATTGGCCATTTCAGTTCACTATTTTCAAAGATTCGATCAGGCGCGGGTCGCGGACCGGAAACAGCGACGTTTTTCCAACGATGCGCAAATAAACGAACGCCAACGTCGCGCCGATGGCGATGAGCGCGGCAAAATCCCAGAGGCTCACGTGGACGCCAGTTCCATGCAGCGCCGGCAAAACAACGAGATACATGTCGAGCATTTGCATCAACAAAATCCAGGCGGCGACGTAAGAGAGCTGGCGCGGATGCTTTTTGATTGATTGCAAAAGCAAAATGGCGAATGGACCGAAGAAGCGGCCAATCACCAGCACCATGCTCAAGCCCCACCACGACTCCGTGTTTCGGGTTAGAAAATATTGGGTTTCTTCCGGAATGTTCGCGTACCAGATCAGCATGTACTGGCCGAAACCGATGTAGGCCCAGAACACGCAGAAGGCGAACATCCACTTCCCCATGATGTAATAATGCTCGCGCGTGACTACGTTTTTGAGATAACCGGCACGCTGGAGCGCGGAGATCACGAGCACGAGCAGTGACATTGAACTGCCGGCTGCGCCCGCAAAAATGTAAACGCCGAACATGGTCGAGAACCAGCGGTAGTTCAGACTCATCAACCAATCGAACGCGCCGAAGGTCAGACAAAGCGCAAACAGCGGCAGACTTGCGAACGCGACTTTCCGCAAACGAATTGTGAATAACGGATTGCCGTCTTTGTCCTGGCGCACCGAAAAGCGGCGCAACAACTGCGAAGCGATAATGAAGAAGCCGAGGAAAAATACCGCGCGAAGGATGAAGAAATTCAGATTCAGATAAGCGCGCTTGGAATCGAGGTTCGCCTCTTTTCCGGGCGCAATGTTCATCCATTCATAAAGATGTTGTCGCAAGAGCAGGATCGGGATGAAAAAGATAGCCAGCACGGCCACGAGCACCGCGATGTTTTCGAGCTGACGTCGCACGACGACCGTCCATTCCGCGTCGGTCGCGTAATGCACAATCGTCCAGAAAAAACAGCCGGCGCACAGCGTGAAGAAAAACCCAAACGCGAACAGCCAGGAGAAACTGAACTGCTTTGTATCAATCGCTGCGCCCGCGCCGCACAACGCCAAGGCGACAAACGCGATCACGCCGAGAAGCACAGACAAACCGGCAAAGCGACCGGTCTCGAAATATTCGCCTTCCGGCGTCGGCGCATTGTGCAAGCGCTCGCTCATTTCTTGGGCGCCTCCGGTTTGGCCGGCGATCTGTTCTCGGCCGGTTTCGCCTCCGCGGGCTTCGTCTCGGCCGGTTTATTCTCGGCTGCTTTCTCAAGATCCGCGCGATGTTCCGGCGGCACATCGACAATCGCCGCGCCTTGGCTTCGCTGCAGCGCGCGCAGATAAGCGATGATCGCCCAACGATCCGCGACCATGATGTTCGGACCGTAGGCCATCATCGTGTTTTTGCCGTTCGTAATCGTGTTGAAAATCTCGCCGTCGGCCATTTTGCGAATGCGATCGTCTTGCAAAGTGACGACGGTCGCCAAGCCGTACTGTTTTGTGATTCCGGTGCCTGCCGCAGTCGCGCCGTGACACATCGCGCAGGTGATGTTGAACCGCTCGCGGCCGCGTTGAAGTAATTGGGCCGTCACCGGAACCGGAATTCCAGTTCCCCAATTCGTGCCCATTTTACCGGTATCGATGTAATCGGTGCCGACACTAAAACTGGCAGCGGAGTAAGATTCCGGCGCGCCAGGCGTTTGAGGTTTCGGCATTTCATACCCTATCGGCACCGTTCCGTTGACCGGCATTCGAGGGCCGCGGCCATCCGCAAAAAAATTCAGCGGCGATTGCGCGCGCACTTTCATCTGCCGCACCATATCGGGAAAAATTTCCCACGGTTCGTTGGTGGTCTTTTCTCCGCGGAACCCGAGCACGGCCACGGCCGCGATCGTAAGCAAGAGAGAAATAAGAAGGAATCCGCGCAACATAAATCAGTCCTCGTGCACGATGGTGATGTGTTGGCCGCCGCTGCGTTCCAGTATTTCCCGCGCTTCCAGTTCGGTGAAACGCGGATCTCGCGCTTCGATCACGAGGAAAAAGCCGTCATTGGTGGCGCGACTGAAACGGTCCCAGTTAAAAATCGGATGATGCGGCCGCGGCAGGCCGTTCATGATTAGGACTGCGAAAAATGCAGCGAACGCAGAGAAGAGTACGGTCATCTCGAACATGATCGGGAAAAATGCGGGGACCGTTCTCCAATCGTACGGTTTGCCATGCACGATGAGCCGGTAAAGTCCCCATGAGGGACCGAATTCGACCAGAGCGGCGGTGAGCAGTCCAGAAATGCCGCCGGCGAGGACGACTGAGCTCAACCATGATTTCCCGAGTCCCATCGCCTCATCCATCCCGTGAATCGGAAATGGCGAAAACACATCCCAGCGTTTAAAACCGGCATCGCGCACCATTTTGGCCGCTTCGTAAAGTGCAGCTGGACTCGGATATTCTGCGCCCATGGCATAAACCTCGTGACCGGACGGCGTTCTCATGTTCGCTCCATTCCACCCGCTGCGACCGGATGATGGCCGTTAGGCGAATGCGCGTGAGGGTCCGCATCCGGCAAAACAATTTTCACTTCCGACATCGCGATCATTGGCAGGAACCGGATGAACAACAGGAACAACGAGGTGAAAATCCCAAGCGTGCCAATGAACGTCCAGATGTCGACCCAAGTTGGGATAAACATGCCCCACGACGACGGGAGAAAGTCCCGATGCAAGCCGCCAACGATGATGATGAAACGCTCGAACCACATTCCCGCGTTCACACACATGCAGACGAAATACACGACCAGAACGTTTCGCCGGCACCAGCGGAACCAGAAGAGTTGCGGCGAAAGGATGTTGCAGAACAACATTCCGGTCCACCAGTACCACCAATAGGGACCAAAGACGCGATTCCAAAACCCAAACCGCTCGTAAGCGTTGCCGCTATACCAAGCCACGAAAAATTCCATCGCGTAGGCGTAGGTCACGAACGAGCCGGTCAGCAAAATGATCTTCGCCATTTTGTCGATGTGCTGCGGCGTGATGATGTCCTGGAGTTTGAAAATCGCCCGCGCCGGAATGAGCAAGGTCAGCACCATGGCGAACCCGCCGAAAATCGCGCCGGCAACAAAGTAAGGTGGGAAAATTGTCGTATGCCAGGTCGGCAAAACCGACGACGCGAAGTCGAACGACACCACGCTGTGAACGGAAAGCACCAGCGGCGTGGAAAGACCGGCCAGGAGCAGATACGCCATCTCGTAATGACGCCAGTTGCGATTCGAGCCGCGCCAGCCGCATGCGAAAACGCCAAATAAAAATTTTCTGATTTTGGTGGTCGCACGATCGCGCAACGTCGCGAGGTCCGGAATCAAACCCGTGTACCAAAACAAAACCGAGACTGTGAAATAGGTCGAGACCGCGAACACGTCCCACATCAAAGGGCTGCGGAAATTCGGCCAGATGCCGTAATTGTTAGGCAACGGCGCCAAATACCACGCCATCCAAACGCGGCCGACGTGCACACCCGGGAAAATCGCGGCACACATCACCGCGAAAAGAGTCATCGCTTCGGCCGAGCGATTGATCGAGGTCCGCCATTTCTGGCGCAGCAGATACAAGATTGCGGATATCAGTGTGCCGGCATGTCCGATACCGATCCAAAAAACGAAGTTCGTGATGTCCCACGCCCATCCGTTCGGAATGTTATTTCCCCATACGCCGACCCCGGTGGAAATTTGGTAACCGAGACAGAACAAACCGAACATCGCGATCGAGCCGGTGATGGTAAAACAAACCCACCACCAACGCGGCGCCGGTTGTTCAGCCACGCCGGAGATGCGTTCAGTGAGCCAGCTGAAATTCCGCCGATTCAACACCAGCGGCACGCGCGCAAGCGGACGATCAACCGTTGTCGCGGCTTCTTCCTGCACTGCATCCTGTGTTGTGGGCCAATCGTTCATTTAATTAAGATCGACCGCGTCATGCTTTCTCTGCCGGAGAAGCCACGCCAATGTTGGCGGCGTCGGGCATTTTCGGATTTGGATTGCGAATGCGTCCGAGATAACTCGTGCGCGTGTTCACGTTCAAATATTCCAGCAGCCGATAGTTGCGGTCCTGCTGTTTCATCTTCGAAACTTTGCTTTCCGGATCTTTGATGTCGCCAAAAGTGATCGCCTCGTGCGGGCAGGCCTGCGCGCAAGCGCTCGTAAACGAATCGTGCGGAATTTTCAGGTTCTCACCCGATGCGCCGGCGCGGACATGCGCCGCGATCTTCGCCTCCTCAATTCGTTGAACACAGAATGTGCATTTCTCCATCACGCCGCGCATCCGAACCGTCACATTCGGATTCTTTTGCATCTTGGTGACGTCGGGCGCGCCTTTTTCGGTAAACGGCGCGATGTACTCGCGATAGATCCCAAATTCGCCAGCGATTTTCTTTTTCGCGATTGGCCGCTGGTTGTAATCGAAGAAGTTAAACCGGCGCACTTTGAACGGGCAATTGTTTGCGCAATAGCGGGTGCCCACGCAGCGGTTGTAAGCCATGACGTTAAGGCCGTCCTCGCTGTGGATCGTGGCATTGACTGGACAAACGGTTTCGCACGGCGCGTTTTCGCAGTGCTGGCACATCATCGGTTGATGGACGACCTCCGGATTCTCCGGAAATTCGCCGTTGTCTTCGTCGAACGATTTCGCGCTGGCGTAATAGCGATCGATCCGGAGCCAGTGCATCACACGTCCGTGCGCGACCTGTAACTTGCCGACAATCGGGACGTTGTTCTCGG
>JBEEHZ010000252.1:0-5054 GCA_041167705.1 Verrucomicrobiota bacterium
GGCCGCGAGAGTTCAGTCCGGCAATTGATTCATCGGGTCACCCGGACCATGACCGATTGGGGAATTGCCGATGGTTATTTCGCAGACGAAGAAGCGGCAGAAATTTTTTACGACGAACTGACCTGGCTTTGCTTGAACCAACATGGCGCGTTCAATTCGCCGGTCTGGTTCAATGTCGGTTTGTATCATGAGTACGGTATCGGCAAGAACGCCGGTGCTGGAAATTATTTTTATAACCGCGAGACCGGAAAAGCCGAACGCGCTCCGACTCAGTATGAATATCCGCAAGGCAGCGCCTGCTTCATTCAGGACGTGGAAGATACGATGGAAGACATCATGCGCCTGGCCACGAGCGAAGCAATGCTCTTCAAATACGGCAGCGGCACCGGCACCGATCTCTCGACCTTAAGATCGACCAAAGAAAAATTGAGCGGCGGCGGCAAGCCGAGCGGTCCGCTCTCGTTCCTCAAAGTTTACGATCAAGTGGCGAACGTGGTGAAGAGCGGCGGTAAGACACGGCGCGCCGCCAAGATGAACACGCTTAAAGATTGGCATCCGGACATCGAAGAGTTCATCGACGCCAAGCAGAGGGAAGAGAAAAAAGCGTGGGCGCTAATTGACCAGGGTTACGACGGCAGTTACAACGGTGACGCCTACGGCTCGGTCATGTATCAAAACGAAAACCTGAGCGTGCGGGTGAGCGACGAGTTCATGGAAGCGGCGCTCGAAGGTCGCGAATGGTGGACGCGCCGCGTGACTGACGGCCAGCCGTGCGAACGCAAAGAAGCGCGGACCTTATTGCGAAAAATATCCGAAGGCACGCACATCTGCGGTGATCCCGGGATGCAGTTCGACACCACGATTCACAAATGGCACACCTGCAAAGGCACCGGCCGCCAAAATTCGACAAATCCGTGCAGCGAATATTTGTTTCTCGATAACACGGCCTGCAATCTGGCATCGCTAAATCTGCTCAAATTCAAAACGCCGGATGGCGAGTTCGACGTCGAACGATTTAAAGCCGCCGTGCGTGTCTTCATTACCGCGCAGGAAATCATCGTCGACAACGCCAGTTACCCGATCAGGGAGATCGCGGAAAACTCGCACATTTTCCGGACGCTCGGGCTGGGCTACGCGAACCTTGGATCGTTGGTGATGAGCTATGGCTACGGCTACGACAGCGTGGAAGGCCGGGCGCTCTGCGGCGCGGTCACTGCGATCCTGACCGGCGAAGCCTACGAGCAGAGCGCGCGGATGGCGCAAGCGCTCGGTGCTTTTCCCGGTTATAAAGACGCGCGGTGCAGCGGCGTTCCAAAACCGGTCACAAAGAACAATGTCGCGCCGATGCTTGAAGTGATGGATCTGCATCGTTACGCGGTAAACGAAATCCCCGATGTCAAAGAATTCGCCTATTTGAAAAAAGAAGCGGGGAAAACTTGGAAGCGCGCGGTCGAACTGGGCAAGCGTCACGGTTATCGTAACGCACAGGTGACAGTGCTCGCGCCGACAGGGACAATCAGTTTCCTGATGGATTGCGACACGACTGGCATCGAACCGGACATCGCGCTGGTAAAATACAAACTGCTCGCCGGCGGCGGCATGTTGAAAATTGTTAATCAAACCGTCAAACCGGCGCTGGGAAAACTCGGATACAATTCGGAAGAGATCGATCGAATCATCGCGCACATCGATGCCTTCGATACGATCGAAGACGTGATCGATTCGGACGGATCGACAATTTCTTCGGGATTGAAACCAAAGCATTTGCCGATTTTCGATTGCGCATTCAAACCGTTCAAAGGCGAGCGCTCTCTTAATTATATGGCGCACCTCCGGATGATGGCGGCCGCGCAACCCTTCTTGAGCGGCGCGATTTCCAAAACTGTGAATCTGCCGGAAGCGGCGACGGTTGAGGACGTCATGAACAGCTACGTCGAAGGTTGGCGGCTGGGATTAAAATCGATCGCGATTTATCGAGAAGGATCGAAACGTTCGGCGCCGTTGAACACGCGTAAGACGCGCGACATGGGCGGCACCACAGAAGATGTCGATGTTGCGCTCGATATCACGGTGGACCGCGAAGATTTCCAGAAACGAATTCTCGAGCTCGAAGAAGAACTGACGACGCTGCGCGGCAAGATCGACAAACCGCTGCGTCATCGGATGCCCGATACGCGGATGTCGTTGACGCACCGGTTCGAGATCGCCGGGCACGAAGGCTACATTACGGTCGGCTTGTACGAAGACGGTCAGCCGGGCGAATTGTTCATCACCATGTCGAAGGAAGGCAGCACCATTGGCGGATTGATGGACACGGTCGGAACGCTGACATCGATCGCGCTCCAGTACGGCGTGCCACTCGAAAGTCTGGCGAAGAAGTTCGCTTATCAACGGTTCGAACCGAGCGGTTTTACCAAAAATCCTGACATTCGAAACGCGACCAGCATTACCGATTACGTATTTCGCTGGCTGGCCTGCCAATTTATCAAAGGCTACAAAGAAGCGACTTCACCGAGCCGCGGACAAACGGAATTGCCCTTGAAAGAAATTGGCGAGATGGAAAAGAAGGCGCTCAATCGTCCGGTCTCGGACTTAGCGCGCACGGGTGAGAAGGAATTGATCGACGTAATCACGAGTCATTCTTCGAACGACGGCGAGCCCCAGGTAATGGGTAATGGCCACAGTCACGCTGACCGCGTACAGGAAGCGCTCGGGAATATGTTCATGGACATCATCTGTTCGCATTGCGGCAGCGACAAAGTGATCCGGGCCGGCGCCTGCGGTGTTTGCACCGAGTGCGGCACGAGCCAGGGCTGCAGCTGAATAGCTGGTCGATTTAAAGAGTGACGCGCAGCCGTTGGACATGCGGCGGTGAATAGTTACACTTCGTGACCCGCCGATTGTTCGCCGGCGGGCTTGTTTTTCATGACCGAAACTGAAGCACAACGACAAAAAGAGATTCAGCAGGCCGAAGAATTACTTTTTACCGGCCCGCAAGCGCTTGGGTTCGTCAAAGGCCTGTTCCAAGGCCATTTCGTTTCCGATTGGGTAATGCCGTATCCGCGGATCGCAGCAGCGGAACAACCTAAAATCGACCAGACGCTTAGTGAGCTGCGCAAATTTCTGGATGAACATCTTGATGCGCCGGAGATCGATCGGCAGGCGGACATTCCGCGTGACGTGATCGATGGACTGGGAAGAGTCGGCGTGCTCGGTGCGACTGCACCACCAGAAGTTGGCGGTCACGGATTCACCCAAATGGCGAATTGCAGAATTTTGGAGGAAATCGGTCGCCGCTGCGCGTCCACATCGGTGTTTGTGAATGCGCACCATTCCATCGGAATTCGCGCGCTGCTGTTGTTCGGCACGGACGAGCAAAAAAAGCGGTGGCTGCCGAAACTTGTAACCGGCGAACAATTAGGAGCGTTTGCGCTGACCGAAAAAGAAGCCGGCTCCGACGCGGCCAATGTTCAGATGACCGCGACGCCGAGCGCGGACGGATCGCACTTCATTTTGAATGGCGAAAAGCGTTACATTACTAACGCCGCAATCGCACAAGTGCTCACGGTCATGGCGCGGACGCCGGTGCCGGGTAAAGAAGGCAAAACCGCGATCACCGCATTCCTGATCACGCCCGATATGCCAGGATTCGAAATTCTCGAGGCGCGCATGCCGAAAATGGGAATTCGAGGCACGGCCACGGGGAGATTTGCGATGCGAAACGTGAAGGTGCCCAAGGAGAATGTTCTCGGACCGCTTGGAAAAGGTTTGAAGGTTGCGTTAACGGTTCTCGATTTTGGTCGCACCACATTCGGCGCGTGTTGTACCGGGGCGGCGAAGACTTGCCTGAAATTCGCGGTCGAACACGCGAATACGCGCAAGCAGTTCAACAAGACACTCGCCAGTTTTCATTTGGTGAAACAAAAAATCGCGCGGATCGCGGCCGATGCTTACGCGATGGAAGCGATGACAACAATCACCGCTTCGTTGATTGATCGCGGCTTGGAAGATTACATGCTCGAGACGGCGATGCTGAAAGTGTTCACGACCGAGCGGTTGTGGGAATGCATCAACGACGCTTTCCAGATTCATGGCGGCTTAGCCTACTTTGTCGATCTTCCGCTGGAGCGAATGTTGCGGGACGCGCGAATCAATCAGATCGGCGAGGGTAGCAACGAAGTGTTGACGTCGTTCATCGCGCTGGTCGGGATGCGCGGGCCAGGGATGGAGTTCAAGGAAATCTACGACACGATGCTGAAACCGGCACGCGAAGGCGGAATTGGGAAAGCGTGGAGCGCGGGGATGAACCGGCTCGGTGCGACTGTGCGCATTCCGGATGTGCCGGTGCGCAGCGGCGAGTTGCGTTCGTTCGGAAACCAACTCGGCCGCTTGATCTGGCGTTTTAATTTCGCCGTGAACCGATCGCTTATCGTTTATCGCGAACCGATTCTGGATATGCAATTGGTCCAGGAAAGAATCGCCGGCGCGGCGATGGATCTTTTTGCATCGACCGCGGCGCTGAGCCGATGGGATTCGGAAATTCAAATGGCGCAAGGCAACGGCGAAGCGCCCAGTCAAAAAAATGCCGCTGCCGAACTTTTCCTGCGGCAATCGTTCCGGAGAATTCGGAATTATCTCGCGGGCCTCAGCGACAATGACGACAAGTTTGTCCTGAGCGCGGCGGATTCAGCGCTTCGCTAAAACGTTCCTTCCGGCTACCGCGATTTCAAGATCTTAAGCGCCAGCAGCAAATCGTAGGTGACTAATTCGTAGAGCGGGTAGCGGACTGCGAGAATGATGTACTGGTGAAATTCGATCGCCGCGAGAAATATAACTGCGGCGGCGATAACCGCAGCGCGATATAATTTTATCCACGACGCCAGCGCCACGATTTGGCTAAAGGCGAGGAAACGCAGCGGCATGTCCCACATGTTAGCGTAACGAAGGTTCATGCCGTACTTCACATTGCACATTACGAGATAGCTCGCGGCAATGAAGACCGACATGAACAACTCGGGCCTCATTGCGCGGTTCAATCGAAAGATTGTTGCGAG
>JBEEHZ010000253.1:0-5897 GCA_041167705.1 Verrucomicrobiota bacterium
CAACGCTCAATACCCAATTCCGAACTCAGACCGGACTTAGGAATCCGCAGTCATTGCCTCACTGTGAGCCATTCGACACAGCGAGTTTTAGCGGCTTTTCATATTGCAAGTAAGTGCTTGGTCGGGCTCCGAATTTTCGCTCAAAGGCTTCTTGAAAAGCCAAGGATGTGCTAAAACCAACCGATTCTGAAACCGTCCGAAGCGTTTTCTGCCGCTTCGACAGGCGACGACGCGCTTCGTTCAAGCGTAGGTTCATTACGAAATCACGCGGAGGCTGGCCCAAGATACTCTTGAACACCTTACTAAAGTGACTCGGACACATGCATGCGCGCCGCGCCAGGACTTCGACTGATAGGTCGGCGTCCAGATTCCGTATAAGCCAACCGACAAGTTCGGAGAAACGGTCAATCGGATGATTATCCACAGCAATCGGATCCGCCGGAACGTCTTCGTGATCCTCTTTGGTTAGGCGCAGAGTTAGTTCTTGCTCAACCGATTGAGCCAGGTACGGACCGTAGTCCTCTTGGATCATCGCTAACGATAAGTTGACCCCGCCGCAGAGTCCGGTGGTGGTGTAGTAGGGACCGTCTTGAACAAATGGCTTGCGATGATCGATCTTCAAACAGGGATAGCGTTGCGCCAAATCGCGGGCGAACCGCCAATGGGTTGTTACATTGCGGCCATTTAATAACCCACTTGCGGCGACACCATAGACTCCAGTGCAGACCGCTCCGATTCGTCGGGTATCGTTGGCGCGTTTTAGGATCCAGGTAGCTACACGTTCATTAATTTCCGAACGCAAAATTCCACTTCCGCCGGCAACGATGATCGTATCAAGTTCAGGTGCGGAATTTAAAGTTGTCTCAGCCGCGAGCGAAAGACCACCTTCGGTTCGAAAACGGTCCGAGGTAACGCCGATCGTGCAGACTTCATAACATGGAATTCGATTGCCATAACCGTCATCCAGTGCGGCCGCGGCAAATGCGTCCGACGGCGCGATCAAATGTAACGCGGTGACATTATCAAATCCGATAATCCCAATGCGTTTCGGCCGAAACGCCGAGGTTGGATCGCGAAAATTGGTCATCAACTCCATAAGAATGACTTGAACCGACCGACGCGAACAGGACATCGAACCGACAAAACCAGACGGTGGCCGCCAAAAAGAGGGTTTTATCCAATCAAAAGTCCGAAATTGACGGATTTATGTCCTTCTCCGGCATTTGGTGGACGAGAGCCCCGGATCAACTGTATTATTTAGAGGGCCTAGAAGCGAAACGGGAATGAGTCGCGACTTTTCAAAACGTCCGACAACCAGCGATACATCGATCTCACCCGTGCCAACGATTGACAAGCACACGCTGAGCGAAATGATGCCAGAGCTTTATGAAGAACTGCGACGCTTAGCCGCCAGTTATCTTCGAAAGGAGCGACCGGAGCACACGTTGCAACGGACGGCGCTAGTCCATGAGGCTTATTTGCGTCTGGCTGATCAGCACGAGGGAAGCGCATGGGGGGACCGGGCTCATTTCTTCGCGATCTTTGCCCGGGTGATGCGTGAAACGCTGACTAATTACGCCGTCGCTCGAACGCGGAAAAAGCGCGGCGGGACCGACCCGGCCGAACGCGCTCTGGAATTTTATGAGCAGCGAAAAATCGATATCGGTGCGCTCGACTCTGCGCTGAAGGACCTCGAAGCGCTGGATCCGAAACAAGCGCAGATTGTTGAGCTTCGTTTTTTTATCGGCTTAACCGTCCCGGAAATCGCGTCGCTGATGCAGATTTCGCCCGCAACCGTGAAGCGCGAGTGGGCCATAGCCAAAGTCTGGCTCCGCCGCGAATTATCCCGGAACAATTGAAGAGGCTACTGTCGCCGGGGCCTGTATGATATAATGGACGGCAGCGAATGAATCCGGATCGATGGCAAAAACTCAAATCGATTCTCGCTGAGGCTTTAGAGCAAGAGTCCCCTTCAGCCCGAAGCGTGGTGATTGATCGCTCGTGCGCGGATGATGTCGATCTTTTGCATGAGATCGAATCTCTCATCGCGGAAGCGGACCAAACAGATTCCTTCGAGGAGTGCGCTGAGAATCTGGCGATTGCGGTGCCGGAGGAAGACGCTTCCGAAATTGGGCGACGGGTCGGCGCTTATATGATTATTCGTGAGATCGGCCAAGGCGGGATGGGAACGGTCTATCTGGCGGCGCGAGCGGACGGATATTTCGAGAAACAGGTAGCTATCAAAGTATTAAATCGTGGCGCTGCGACTGAAGATGTTGTTCGTCGCTTCCGCGCGGAGCGCGAAGTCCTGGCGCGGCTCGATCATCCAAACATTGCACGACTTATGGACGCAGGTACGACGGACGACGGCCGGCCGTACTTTGTGATGGAGTACATAGACGGGGTTCCCATTATTCGCTTTGTTGAAGAAAGAGAGCTGGAGTTTAACGAGCGACTTGATCTTTTTCTTAAAGTAAGCGCGGCGGTGGAAGCGGCCCACCGTAATTCTGTTATTCACCGGGATCTCAAGCCGAATAATATTCTGGTCAATCATGAAGGTGAACCAAAGTTACTCGATTTCGGAATCGCCAAGGTAATTGGAAGCCAGACAAACCCGCTCGAGATCACGTCGTTTAGGCAACAACGCCTAACTCCGATGTCGGCTTCGCCCGAGCAGGTCAAAGGTGAGCCGATTACTGTTTTGAGTGATATCTACGCGCTCGGAGTGGTGCTGTATGAGATGCTAACCGGAGTTAGACCGCACCGTTTCGAAACATCTCATCCGAGTGATGAGGAGCTGATCGAAGTAGTTTGCAATCAATTACCAAGTCTTCCCAGTCTCGCGGTAAAGGACCGCGAGCGGCAACGGCAGCTCCGCGGGGACGTGGACGCGATTCTGGTTCGTGCGCTGCAAAAGGATCCAAACCTAAGGTATTCGTCAGTTGGAGAGTTCGCGCAAGATGTTCGACGGCATCTTGCGGGACAGCCCGTGCAAGCGCGAGGCAACAAGCTGGGATATAGAGTTACGACCGCCCTTCTCCACAATCGAAAGGTTCAGATCGCTTCTGCCGCGGCAATGCTCTGCCTGATCGCGGCAGGTCTAGCCATCGCGCTGCGATCGCATCTAATTAAGATTCAAGCCGGGAACGGCCTGCCAGCTAGCAATAAGACAAGCATCGCAGTGTTACCATTCGATAGCCCGACGCCCGATAAAGAAAACAGCTATTTCGCCGATGGCGTCCAAGACGCGATCCTAACGAATTTGGCAAACGTGTCCGCCCTCAAGGTGATCAGCCGCGGCAGCGTAGCGGGATATCGCGGAAAAGAGAGAAACGCGAGCGAGATTGGGCGCGCACTTGGTGTTTCGTACATCTTGGAAGGGCGTGTTCAGAAAACGCCCGACCATGTTCGAATCGATGCCCATCTTATCGACACACGGACTTCAGCGACCGTCTGGGCGCAGCAATACGATCGAGCACTGGAGGACTTGTTTGCGGTCGAGAGCGACGTCGCTCAAGCAATCGTCTCGCAATTAAAAGGCAAATTGTCGACGGACGAAAGAGCGGCAATCGAAAATCGGCCGACACGAGATATGCTGGCGTATGACCTTTATCTGCGAGCCCGCGAGTCGTTTTTTCAAGACAATTGTGAGCGTTCGCTTCATCTGCTCGAGCAAGTAATCGCGCGCGATCCGCAGTTTGCATTGGCTTACTCCTCGTTAGCGGAAGGGCATCTTTATATATACCGGTTCAGTGGTGACCAGACGCCGGACCGCCTCGATCGGGCCAAAAAAGCGGCGGACACCGCTTTGCAACTCGCGCCGAAACTTCCCCAGTCGCACCTGGCCGAAGCGCAATATTATTACTATGGACTGCGCGATTACGGACGTGCTCTCGCTGAATTGGACACTGCGCGATCTCTAGGTGGTGAGCAGGCGGAGTTTGTCGATCTTAGTGCGTTAATCGAACGACGATTGGGCCGTTGGAACGATGCGATTCGCGACGGCGAACATGCGGCCGAACTAGACCCGCAGAATCCGTATGTCGTCAACGAAGTTGTTGAAAGCTATATCGCAGTTCGGCGATTTGCCGATGCTGATCGAACAGCTGAGAAGGCGATCAAGGCGGCAGTCACGCGGAGCGGTCATCTTTGGAGTCTGCGGACCGAAGCTCTGCTCGGCATGGGCCGGATCGACGAAGCGCGTACGGTGATCGACAGTTCTCCCGAAAACATGACGCGTATGTATGAACAAGTCTGGGTCGCGCTCTTCGCCCGAGACTTTGCGCATGCATCTCAGTTATTGTCGGAAGCTGCCCCGGCCGAAAAGCAAAGTCATCACGTTCCTCTTCTCGAGGCGACTATCGCGCGAACGCAGGGCGACGTCTCACGGGCGCGTTCTTTGTTTCAGATCGCTCGGGACCGTATCCTGGTAAAGCTTGGCGAGCGACCAAACGATCCATCGCTGTTTAGCGATCTTAGTCTGGCCGACGCCGGACTGGGCCGGAAAGAGACCGCCATTGAAGAAGCGACGAAAGCGGTCGAGCTCTGTCCGATGTCGCACGATGCAGTTGACGGCGCCACTTACGAATCGATGCTGGGGATGGTTTACGCCTGGATTGGTGATCGTGATGCGGCAATGGCGGAATTGGAAAAAATGGTCAAGCTGCCGCGCGGACCGCACTGGGGTGAGCTTCGTTACAGTCCGTTGTGGGATGACCTTCGGTCCGATAGTCGCTTCGATCCGCTGATGACTCGGGCTGCGCTCCCGCCGGTTTATAATTGACCAACCCGGCTCGCGCGGATTTGCGATTCTAGTTTCAGATCAAGCAAACAATCTCGGCTCATCAGCTCGCTGCTGATGACAAAATCAGTCCGATAGCGGGAATTTCAGGACTTTTTTGAGCTCTTTTGGCGCTGGCTGTTGCACTACTGTATGTGGGAGCGGTTTTATCGAACTTCGAATCAACTGATCGATCTTTACTCAAGTTCCCTGCGAGGAGGCTACGGGGGTGAAAATCGAGAAGCTGAATGCGAGGCGGCCGATCGCCGTTGCCGTTTTTGGATTCGATGGCGTAAGTGCTCTCGATCTGACCGGTCCGCTTGAAACATTTGTCGCTGCGCGGATGGATGACGTCGAAACGGAACCGGGGGGTCCGTATCAAGTCAGATTGATTGGCGTAACCGGCAAAAGTTTTATTTCAGAATCGGGAGTCGTTTACAAAACGCGATATACGTTACGAAATGCCGTTCTCGCGGATACGGTAATCATTCCCGGTGGGGCAGCGGTTCAGACGGGAGAAACAAGCCGAAAAATCGCGGAATGGTTGAGCAATCGCGCGGTCGGGATTCGAAGAATCGTTTCTGTTTGTGGAGGCGTTTACGCGGTTGCTAAAGCGGGTTTACTCGAGACGCGCAAGATCACGACCCACTGGAAGCTGGTCCAAGATTTCCGGCGGCAGTTTCCGAGAGTCGATGTCGATCCGGCGGCTTCATTTATTAAGGACGGCAAATTCTATTCATGCGGCGGCGGAACCGCTGCAATCGAAATGAGTTTGGCTTTGATCCAGGAAGACTACGGCGCGCGCGGCGCACTTTCCGTCGCCCGCGAACTTGTGATGCGACTAAGACCGCCGGGGGACAGAGAAAACACCGTTGAACCATTGCAGTTTGAATGTGGGCCGATGGATCGTTTCGCTGATTTACCGGCGTGGATTGCATCGCACTTGAGCGACAACCTTTCCGTAGAGGTGCTCGCCGGGAGAGTGTGTGTATGTCCGCGGCATTTTAGTCGCCTCTTCAAACGCTTCTTTCACGCTTCGCCGGCAGTTTTTGTTGAGCAACTCCGGCTCGATGAAGCACGGCGTCGTTTAAGAGTTCCTCGAAATAGCATCGAAGAC
>JBEEHZ010000254.1:0-6695 GCA_041167705.1 Verrucomicrobiota bacterium
TCGGAAATCTACGGGTCAAAGCGTGTTTGCCGCTCTCCGTAGCTTATCGCAGCTTACCACGTCCTTCATCGCCTATTGGCACCAAGGCATCCATGATGCGCTCTTTGTAGCTTGATCAATCTGTTCCAGTCCCACTCCACCTAAATGAAGAGGACCAGAGATTCTTCTTGATAACTGAAACTCTCACGGGCCTGGAGATCTTACTCTCCAAGCCGTTAATTTTCAGACTCAGCTCTTAAAGTTGTACTTTCTTACTACCCTGTATGTAGATGTCAAAGAACCAGCATTCACGCACATTTCAGAGCACAAAAAAACTCAATCTCGCGCCCGATCATAATTTCGTTGCCGATAATCATGCCGGGACAAAATTGAGTCCAATTTGCAGTCCCAAATGTACGTAGAACGAACTCCCGATTAGAGGAGTCCCGCTGTCCAGCGGGGTTCACAAAATAGCGCAAACCCGCGACCCGTCAAGCGGTCGCCCCGAGTTTTTTTCACCGGTTTGCCTTCACCGCAGTGCTCTCCAAATCAGGGGCTTGCATCCAAACGGCGAGACCCTCGTGAGGGGGCCCGACGGAAATTCCAAGGCCCAAATTACCAAAACCCAACTAAAATCCGAAATCCCAAACTACGTAGCTCACCATTGCGAATTGGTGCTTCTTTGGGGCTTGGGATTTGGGATTTGATGATTACGTTGCTGGCCATGCAGCAACGTCCCGACGGCCGCGCGTCCGACCAAATTCGTCCGATCAATTTTGATTTGAACATCGCGCCGCACGCAAGCGGTTCCGTGCTCGTGGCAATGGGCAACACCCGCGTGATCTGCGGCGTGATGATCGAAGAAACAGTGCCGCGCTGGATGAAAGAGCAAAATGTTACCGGTGGCTGGCTGACGGCGGAATATTCCATGCTGCCGTATTCGACCACGACGCGAAAACCGCGCGATATTTCCAAAGGCCGAGTCGATGGCCGAAGCACGGAGATCCAACGACTCATCGGCCGATCGCTGCGCGCAGTTGTCGATCTTGAAAAACTCGGACCGCGCACGATGTGGGTTGATTGCGACGTGCTTCAGGCTGACGGCGGCACGCGCACCGCCGCGATCACCGGCGCGAGTCTCGCGGTTGCGCTCGCTTGTCGAAAATTAGCGAAGGACAAAAAGGTTGATGCACCACCAATCAAAAAATTAGTCGCTGCGGTGAGTGCCGGCATTCTCGACGGGAACGCGATTGTCGATCTTAACTACGAAGAAGACAAAGCGGTCACGGTCGATTTCAATCTGGTCGCGACTGAGGACGGCGACTTTGTCGAAGTGCAAGGCTCAGGCGAGGAAGCGACCTTCGCTCAATCGGAACTTGAGCAAATGATGCTGCTGAGCCGAAAAGGAATTACCGATTTGATTTCGGCGCAGCGCGCGGTGCTTGCGCGGATCATGGTGAGCCCGCCGGAGACATGAACTTTCCGAGAGATTTCTTAATGCTGCTTCTGATTCCGGTTCTCGTTGTGATCTTTGGGATTCTACTTCGGATCATTTTGTCCACCCATTTAGCGCACTAGGATTAAACAATTTGCTCGCGCACCCGCCTTCGCCAAGGCTACGGCGTGGCAAGCACACTGATCCTGACACCAAATCATTTGATTGCGCACATAGTTTGCTTTAGACGCATGCGCCGCTCATGAAAAAAGCGCTCATTACCGGGATCACAGGCCAGGACGGAAGTTATCTCGCCGATCTTTTGCTGGAAAAAGGCTACGAGGTTCACGGGATCATTCGCCGCGCGAGCACGTTTAATACTTCGCGGATAGATCATCTCTACGCCGATCCCCACATCAATGGCGTCCGAATGTTTTTGCACTTCGGCGATCTCGCGGATTCGGTGAACCTGGTAAAGCTGCTTTATGAATTGAAGCCGGAGGAAATTTATCATCTCGGTGCGCAGAGCCACGTGCGGGTCAGTTTCGATATTCCAGAATACACGTCGGACGTTACCGGCGTTGGCACGATTCGAATTCTGGAAGCGATCCGCGAAGTCGGATTGCGCTCGCGCTTTTATCAAGCATCGAGCAGCGAGATGTTTGGGAAAGCGCAACAAGTTCCGCAAACCGAAACGACACCGTTCTGGCCGCGCAGTCCGTACGGCGTGGCGAAGGTTTTTTCGTATTGGGCGACGGTAAACTATCGCGAGAGCTACGATCTTCACGCGAGCAACGGGATCTTATTCAATCACGAAAGTCCGCGTCGCGGCGAAACGTTTGTTACTCGAAAAATTTCGCGCGCGGTCGCAGCGATCAAACAAGGACTGCAAAAGGAATTATTTCTCGGGAATCTGGAGGCGAAACGTGATTGGGGTTACGCCCCGGAGTACGTCGAAGCAATGTGGCGAATCTTGCAGCAGGACGCAGGCGAAGATTTCGTGATTGCGACCGGCGAAACGCACACGGTTCGCGAGTTCGCCGAGGCCGCGTTCGCACATGTCGATCTTGATTGGGAAAAATACATCAAACACGACCCGCGTTATGAGCGGCCGGCCGAAGTCGACTTGCTGATCGGCGACTCAGCGAAGGCGAAAAAGGTTCTCGGTTGGGAACCGAAGGTGAGATTTAAAGACTTGGTCCGCATCATGGTCGATGCCGACATGGAATTGCTCTCGCGCGAAACGCCGCGAAAACACCTCGGCAAGTTGCCCTGACGTTTAGCGAATCACGCCGATCGCGTGATTCGTGTCTGCCATTTGACTGGCAGAATTCAGCTCAGGGATAATGGCGACTAAGGGAGATTGAACAATCGAAACCTCCGCACCCGGACCGACCTGACTGTAAAGATTGATGATGTCGAGTGAGCGCATCCGGATGCAGCCGTAACTGGCCGGCCGTCCGATGTTGCGCTCTTCCGGAGTTCCATGAATATAAATGTCGCGACGAAATGCGTTCGCGTTTTGAGCTTCTTGTCCGCGCAGCCAGATGATCCGCGTTACGATCGGATCGCGGCCCGGCGCATTCACGCCAACAACTTCGCCGGTCCGTCGACGATCTTTGAAAACAGTTCCAGCTGGCGCGCCATCACCGATTTTGTCCGCGATCTCCAATTCACCCAAAGGGGTACCGTAACTTCCCGGCCGATCACTTAAACCAAATTTGGAAGTCGAAATCGGATAGGTGGCAACGAGCGTGTTTTTTTGGAGGAGCGCCAGCTTTTGATCGCGCACACTGACGACGATGTGATGTTCGGTGTCGCGAGGCGCGGCGCAGGAAGCGAGACCTATCGCGGCGCAAAGGACGAGAGCATGCCGTTCAACGATTTTGAATTTGCCCATGTCGATCTTACCCGCGCTTAAATCGGAAGAATTCTTCCGCAGTTGCGGTGGTTGCGCCAGCAATTTCTTCCAATGAAACTCCGCGAGCCTTCGCGATTTCCTCCGCGACCAATCGTGTGTATGCGGGTTCGCAGCGTTTCCCGCGAAATGGGACCGGCGCCAGATAAGGACAATCCGTTTCGACCATAAATTTATCGAGCGGCACCTGGGCGGCGACTTCGCGCACTTGTTTGCCGTTTTTGAACGTGACAATTCCGGTAAAGGAAACGAGGTGGCCGAGATCGATCATTTCATTCGCCTGGTCGAGCGTTCCGCCAAAACAATGAAAGACGCCGCTGACTTGCCGGCCGTAATCGCGCAGAATTTCGAGAGTATCGTCCCAGGCGTCGCGCTGATGAATCACGACATTGAGCCGCAACTCAACGGCGAGATCGAGTAGTTGCTCGAACAATTCGGCCTGTTTCGACTTGTAAGCGCCGTCTTCGATCCGTGCTTCGACTTGTTCTTCGGTGTCGCTCTGGAGCGCGTTGAAAACCTGGATGTGTTTCTGTTTCGCGGCTTCCACGCTTGGCAGTCGATGATAATCGAGACCGATTTCGCCGATCGCGACCACGCGCGGATTTTTCGCGAGTTCGCGTAACGGCGTAATCACGTCCTCATCGGCTTGCAGCGCGTAAGTCGGATGAACTCCGATAACTGCGAAAACGTTTGGATATTTTTCGGCGAGCTCGACCGCGCGCCGGCTGCTCTCGACCGAAGTGCCGATGGTGATAATCCGCGTAACGGCGGCGTCAGTCGCGCGACGAAGCACGTCATCGAAATCGTTGGCGAAATCGGGATAATCGAGATGCGCGTGAGTTTCGATTAACATTTTTTTGTCATGTCGAGCGAAGTCGAGACATCTCTTACTATTTCCGTTCTGACAATCAATCGGTGGCAGAAATATCTAGAGATTCCTCGACTCCGCTCGGAATGACAAAGATCACCACTCAATGATCGTGCTGGCCCATGTCAGTCCGCCGCCGAATACGACCATCAAAACGTAATCGCCGTGTTTGATGCGGCCGCTGCGATTTGCTTCGTCCAGCGCGATCGCTACAGCAGCGGCGGAAGTATTTCCGTACTTGTCGAGATTCACGTAGAAACGATCGAGCGGAATTTTCAGTCGAGCGGCGATCGCTTCAATGATGCGCAAGTTCGCCTGGTGCGGAATCACGCAGGCAATGTCGTCGGCCGAAAGACCGGCGTCGGCCAGGACCTTTCGCGAAGCGTTGACCATCGCGGTGACGGCCTGCTTGTAAACTTCTTTGCCGGTCATGTGAATGGTCGCGAGATTCATGTCGATGTTGTCACGCGTGATTGGGCAACGCGATCCGCCGCCGGGCATAAACAAAATGTCGGTGAATTGTCCGTCGCTGCCGATGTGGGTGTTGATGACGCCGTGAGCGCTGCCGCGATGACGCAAGACCGCGGCGCCCGCGCCATCGCCGAACAACACGCAGGTGTTGCGGTCGGTCCAGTTCGTAATCGAAGTTAATTTTTCGGCGCCGATCACCAGCACAGTATCGTGCGTGTGCGAAGTGATGAATTGCTGCGCGATTTCGATTCCAAAAAGAAAACCGGCGCACGCAGCCGAGATATCGAGACAAGCGGCCTTTTTCGCGCCGATTTTTTTCTGCACGAAACAGGCGGTCGCGGGGAAAAGCATGTCCGGCGTGGCCGTCGCGACTAAAATAAGATCGACATCTTCCGGTTTAACTTTCGCCTGCTCGAGCGCTTGCAACGCCGCTTTTGACGCCATGTCACTGGTGAGCTCGTCTTTCGCGGCCATGCGACGCTCCTTAATACCGGTGCGAGTAGTGATCCATTCGTCCGAAGTATCGACCATTCGCGACAGATCTGCGTTGGTCAGGCGTTTCTCCGGCACGTAACTGCCGGTACCAACGATCGAAACCGTTCGGCGCAGCTTACCTGAGTGCGGTCGCGGGCTCGCGCGAGGTTGTCGTTTCATGATAACGGCGAATCTCCTCGACGATATGCGGGTTGAGTTGATGTTCAATCGACTCGGCCGCTACGCGGAGCGCGTTTTTGATCGCGAGCGGTGTGCTGGCGCCATGAGCGATGATGCAAATGCCGTTGACGCCGAGAAGCGGACTGCCGCCATAGTATTCGTAATTTGTTTTGTCTTTGATGGCGTGAAAGGCATCGCGGGCGAGAAACGCGCCGGCTTTGCGCCGTCTACTGAGCATCAGCTCGTCCTTGAGCCATTTGAAAATTGCCACCGCAATCGATTCGGAGGTTTTCAAAATCACGTTGCCGACGAATCCGTCGCACACGACCACTTCAACCGGATCTTCGAAAAGATGACGGCCTTCAATGTTGCCGCGGAAGTTGAGTGAAGTCTTTTTCAACATCTTGAAGACTTCCTTTGTCTTTTCAGTTCCTTTCACGTCTTCCTCGCCCAGCGAAATCAAACCGACCCGGGGACTTTTGTAACCAAGAACATGGCGCGAATAAACCGAGCCCATGATCGCGTACTGCAAAAGATGTTCCGGGCGCGCATCGATGTTGGCCCCGGCGTCGACCAAGACAAAAACGTTAAACTGCGTTGGAAGCACCGCAGCAATGCCCGGCCGATCAATTCCTTCGAGCGTGCGCAATTTGATCATGCTTGCGGCGACGGCGGCGCCGGTATGCCCCGCGCTGACAATTGCATCCGCCTCGGCGCGTTTTACCAAATCAACCGCGCGGCTGACGGATGAATCTTTCTTTCGCCGCACGGCCGACCACGCCCTATCGCTCATGTCCACGACCTGGGTCGAATGCACGATGTCGATCCGGCGGTCGTTGCACTTGTGCTTCTTGAGCTCTGCTTCGATCTGCGTCGTGTCGCCAACGAGAAAAAGCTTTTCGATGTGCGAATACTCGCGCAGCGCCATGACGGCTCCGGCAACAAGATAAGGCGGCCCGAAATCGCCGCCCATCGCATCCAAGGCGATCTTCATTGAGAACAAATTTTGCGAGCTTTAGCGGCTCTTTGCAAAATTAAATTTGAGTGTCCTGCCAGATGCGGGCTTATCCCTTGCCTTCGACCGTCAGCACCTGGCGGCCTTTATAATAGCCACAGGCGGGGCAAACCGTGTGACTGGCGACCGTGCTGCCGCACTGCGGACACTTGCTAAATTGCGCGCGATGCCAGCGGTTCGCCGCTTTGCGCGTGCGCAGCCGCATCTTGGATGTTTTGCGTTTTGGGACTCCCATGTGAGCGGACTAGAAAAGAAGAGTACTAGAAAAGCAGAGTTTGTGAAAAACACAAACGCGCTCTCATTTTTGCAACTTCAATTTATCCAGCGCGCTCCAGTCGGCCTGTCGTTTCGTTTC
>JBEEHZ010000255.1:0-2739 GCA_041167705.1 Verrucomicrobiota bacterium
CAGCGCCAGCCGCGCCGGTGTATGATCGTTTCCGTGGAAATAGAGATTGTCATGGGTGTAGGCCAACTGGCAGTAAGCCTCAAAAAACGAAGGGTCATGTGCGAGGGCCTGGTCTAACAATTCGACGGCCTGAAGGTACGAGCCGCGCGCAACTGCGCTGAAGCTGGTGTTGAGAAGGAGGTTCTTCGCGCGGGTAAAGAGATCGAACGCGGTCACATCGGAAGTCGGCGCGCGCTCAATCGCCGTCTTCTCGGTCGGCGAAAGTTTCGCCTGAAGCTGATCGGCAATCGCCGTGGCGATTTCGCTTTGAATAGCGAAAACATCGGCGATGTCGCGATCGAAACTTTGCGCCCATTGGTGGGCGTCGGTGCGCGCGTCGATCAACTGCGCGTTGACGCGCACCTTGCCGCCGGCGCGCTGGACGCTTCCTTCGAGCAGATGCGCGACGCCGAGCTGTTGGGCGATCTCGCGCAGGTTGCGCTGCGCGCCGCTCTTGTATTGCATCACCGAAGTGCGGCTAATCACTTTCAGATCGGCGACTCTGGCCAGGTTGGTCAGGATTTCATCCTGCACGCCGTCGGTGAAGAACGCGTTATCGGGATCACGGCTGAGATTTTCGAATGGCAACACCGCGATGGATTTTTCCGGAAGCGAACCTGTAGCCGCCTCGGTGCGAGCCGCACTGGCATCCTGTCGAGGCGCCGACGCGGTTTTTGGCCGCAACAACTGAAATGCGAGCAAGCCGGCGGCGATGACCGCCAGCACCACCGTGGTCCAAATAAGTTTCCGGCCGGTGCGCTTCGTGATCGATTCGTTAGGCGAAACATCTTCGGCGCGCTTGATTCCTTCCGGCGTGATCTCGAATGCCCAGGCCAGAAACAGCGCGATCGGGAAACCGAGAATTAGGAGCAGCACCACGAGGCGAACGGCCCAATTTGGAATTTCGAAAAACGGAAAGACCTGGGTCGCGACTTGAATGAGCAGCCAGGCCACGATCGCGTAGGCAACGGCGACCTTGTAGACATTGCGTCGTTTAAGTTCAGCGAAGAAATTTCCCGAATTCATCCGGAAGGCGATTGGCCAACGGACTTTGCTTGTAAATCCGCAAACCGCAAAACAAAGTTGCCGGACGATGGCGCGGGGCACCCGACTTTTGATCTCCGATCTCTAACTGTCCGCACCGTCCGCATGGGCGTCTGTGTGTAGACCAGGACTTTTGGAGCCACGCTCGTGTTGTCTCTCGGTAGCTTCCCACTGCGCTCGACTGCTACCTCGCGGCTTAACCGGAGATGTCGCTCGACCCAGTCGCTCCATTCCTTTCCGTCGGTTAATTGTTAGCGCCGTCAGCTTTTTCCTCAGGATGTAATCCCGGAGTCTTGGAACCTCGTTCATGCTCTGCGCCGCTGATAACCGGCGCTGCGCCGTCTTTCCGTTTTCGGCGCTCAATTTCGGCAGGTTCGTCGACTTCGACATTGCGCACGCGCGGCAAACTTTCGGGATAATCGCGACGCATAAACTCAATTAAACCTTCGCGCACTTCGCAGCGGAGATCGAATGTCTTGCCCGGATCGGTGCCGCTGACCAGCGCGCGCACTTCGATGGCGCTTTGCGTCGTGTTTGTGACTTGTAATCCGCAGACTCTCCGGTCCCACTTCGGATTGTTCTCGAGCAGACGCTTCAATTCTTTGCGCAGTTCGCCTAACGGCACTTGATAATCGAGATAAAGAATCACCGTGCCCAACAGCTCGGTCGAAACGCGGCTCCAATTCTGAAACGGTTTTTCGATGAAGTAGGTGATGGGCAACACCAACCGCCGCAGGTCCCACGTTCTTACCGTGACGTAGGTGAGCGTGATCTCTTCGATCTGTCCGAACTCGCCTTCGACCACCACGATATCGTCGATGAGCAGCGGTTGAGTGAGCGCGATTTGAATTCCGGCAAGCACGTTGCCGAGTGTCTTCTGGGCAGCAAAACCGAGAACGACACCTGCGATTCCGGCCGAAGCGAGAATGCTGGTGCCAAACTGCCGGACCGGATCGAACAGCATCAGAATGGAGCCGGTCGCGATAATCACAACCGCGGTAACGATGATTTTGCGAATCACCGATACCTGCGTGTAAATCCGACGAGCGGGAAGATTATCCGGAACATCCATCCGGTGCCGGCTCAAGAGCGCCAGTTGAACGGCGTTGACGCCACGAATGATCAGGACCGACAAGGCGACTATGAGAAAAATGCCGAACCCTTTCTGTGTCACCCAAATCCAGTTCTCCGGCAGTTTCAGCAACGGCAGCAACAGAATGATGCCAAGCAACGGCAACGCCAATCGCAGCGTGTGACCAAGGATGGGTACAATGACGCGACCGAGCAGACTGTTGGTGCGCTCCGCCCACAAGTTCATCCGTTTTTCGAGTGCTCGGATCGCGCGGAAAATGAGCCAAAGCAACGCGATGATCCATCCGGCGTAGAGAATGGCGGTGAGCGTGCCCGCCCAGAAGACACGAGTCGGACGGGAAGCGATGCCGGTAACGATTGGCATGAGAGCGAACCCGCCGCCGCACATCAAAAGGAAAAGAGCGACTGGCTTACGAATCGCGGAGGCGCTGATTGCCAGCCACGATTGGTATCCCTTCGACTGGATCGTGCCCGCGTGTCGCCTAACGAATCGGACAAACCATAGCGCAAGCAATCCGAGCAGTACGATCGCGCCGCCTGACGCGAGCAATCGCATCCAGGTGA
>JBEEHZ010000256.1:0-5998 GCA_041167705.1 Verrucomicrobiota bacterium
TGCCGTTAACAGTCAACGCGAAAGTGCTCAAGTTGACGGCGCCGATAGTGAGAAGATTGGAGGAGCTGTTGGTCCAGGTTTGGGTCGCGCCGAGTGCGACTGGACCATTGATCGTGAGCGTGTAGGCGCTGCTGTTGTCCATGAGAATGCCGAGTCCGGCGGTCCCATTGATCGTGTTGCTGGCCAGCGTCAGTGTGGCGGTGCCGCCAATGGTGACGTTCTGACCAACTCCAGTTGTCATCCAAATTCCGCCAATGGTGGCCGGGCTCGAACCGAGGGTCGGCTGATTGCTAAATGCGGTGTTGAATTTCGCGTTATCGGTGGAACCCGGCACGGAACTCGTGGACCAGTTTTGCTTTGTGCCCCAGGCGGTGTTGTTGCCTCCAGTCCAGGATGCGTCGATGGCATAAACTGGCGGGGCCGACGCAAGGAATGCAAGCGACAGCAGGAGCGCGAAAAGGGGTAATACGCCGGCGGCCAGAATGGCAAGGCGATGCCGACGCAGCTCGAGGAAAAGGCGTAGCCCGCCTCCACGGGCCAGGAGAAGCATCCATCTCCTTCAGCGCCTCCCGTGCCACTTATGGTCGACAGTGCCGCAGCATCTCATGCCATCAAACTATTTACGCGCAGAACGGGATGAGAGAGCGCGCAGCGCGTTTCTTCCAGATTTCGAATTTCGAAATTTGAATTTCGAATTAAAGTCTTCGCCTTATGCCGTACAAAGATGTTGCACCGCCGAATGGCGAAAAAATTACCCGAACCGATCGATTAAACGTCCCGGACCGGCCGATCATTCCGTTTATCCGCGGCGATGGGACGGGACCGGACATTTGGGCGGCAAGCGAGCGCGTCTTCGATGCCGCGGTGGAAAAAGCGTATGGCGGCAAAAAGAAGATCGCGTGGTTTGAAGTGTTCGCCGGTCAGGCGGCGAAGGACAAATTCGATTCGTGGTTGCCGGACGACACGGTCGAAGCGTTCCGCGAGTATATGGTCGGCATCAAAGGTCCGCTGACCACGCCGGTCGGCGGCGGAATTCGTTCACTCAACGTCGCGCTGCGACAGCTTCTCGATCTTTTCGTCTGCCTGCGGCCGGTACAGTACTTCAAAGGCGTCCCCTCACCCGTCAAACACCCTGAAAAAGTCGACATGGTGATCTTCCGCGAAAATACGGAAGACATTTACGCTGGGATCGAATACGCCGCCGGTACTCCCGAGGCGCAAAAGATCCTCGATTTTTTTCAAAAGGAATTTCCGAAGGAATTCGACAAGATCCGTTTCGGCACGCGCGAGAAAGCGGCGGAATTCTGGAAAAGAGTCGGCGCGCCGGAAAAAGACAATGTGATGGTCGGCCTCGGATTAAAACCGGTGAGCCGCTCCGGCAGCGTGCGCCTCATCCACAGTGCAATCAGTTACGCGATCCTGAACCAGCGCAAGAGTGTGACGCTCGTGCACAAGGGCAACATCATGAAATTCACCGAAGGCGCGTTTCGCGACTGGGGCTATGACGTTGCGAAGAATTATTTCGGCGCGGAAGAAATCGACGGTGGGCCGTGGTGCAAAATTCCGATGGGCAAACCGGGCGGCGGCATCGTGATCAAAGACGCAATCGCCGACATCACGCTGCAACAAGTGCTGACCAGGCCGGAGGATTTCGATGTGATCGCGACCTTGAACTTGAACGGCGATTACTTGAGCGACGCGCTGGCCGCGCAAGTGGGCGGGATCGGGATCGCACCCGGCGGCAATATTAATTACATCACCGGTCACGCGGTTTTCGAAGCGACCCACGGCACCGCCCCGAAATACGCGAACCAGGACAAGGTGAATCCGGGTTCAGTAATTCTCTCGGGCGAAATGATGTTCCGTTACATGGGCTGGAGCGAAGCGGCCGATTTGATTCCAAAGGGATTGAAAGGCGCGATCGCGAGCAAACGCGTGACTTATGATTTCGCGCGGTTGATGGAGGGCGCGACCGAAATTAAATGCAGCGACTTCGGTAGCACTGTGATTGACCACATGTGAGGTGCGCCGGATTTGGGACGAGACCAGCCTTGCAAAAGCTTCGGCTTGGCAGGCGGACGCCCGCACCTTATTAAGATCGACAATCTATGCTTAAACGTCTCGCACTCGCCTTTTGTCTCACACTCGCCGCCAGCAGTTTGTTCGCGCAAAAGCGGAACATTACTGAGAAGGATTTATGGGACTTTGTCTGGATCGGCGACCCGCAGATTTCTCCGGACGGATCGCGGGTCGCGTTTGTGCGCGTGACGGTGAACGAGAAGAAGGAAGGTTATAACACTTCGATCTGGTCGGTGCCGACCGCAGGCGGCGAAGAACCGCACCAGCTAACGAAAGGCGATCACGATTCGACGCCGCGCTGGTCGCCTGACGGAAAATATTTGCTCTTCTTGCGAGTGACGGAGAAGGATGGCAAACCCGAGCCGCCGCAATTGTCGATCTTACCAATGGCCGGCGGCGATTCATTTTCGTTTACCGATCTGCCGAAAGGCGCCGGTAATCCGGCTTGGTCGCCGGATGGAAAGGCGATCGCGTTTACGAGCGAGACAAACCCCGACGATCTGGCCAAACAGGAAAAGAAAAAGAAGAAAGAAGAAGAACTAAAAAAAGCAGTCAGCGAGATTTCGCCCAGCGTTTCGCCCGCACCGTCGAAGACTCCGGGTGAAAAAGAGGCAGCGGCGAAAACTGCTTCCGAGCAAGTCGCCAAGAAAGCGGAAGCCGAATCGGAGCACGAAAGCGACGTGCGCGTGATTACTCGAGCGGTCTATCGCGAAGACAACGAAGGTTATGCCGATCCAAAACATCCCGCGCACATCTGGGTGATCCAGGCGCCGCGCAATGCGGATGAAAAAGTGCAGCCGAAACAACTAACGTCCGGGCGCTTCGATGAAGGCAACGTCGTTTGGTCGAAGGACGGAGCGCAGATTTACTTTGTCTCGCTGCACGTCGACGAACCGTATTACGAGCAGCCGAAGAGCGAACTTTATTCGATCAGCCCGACCGGCGGCAATGCGACCAAGGTCAACACGATCGAGATGGACTTGGGCAATCTCTCGCTTAGTCCCGATGGCAAACAACTCGCGTTCGTCGCTTCGGTCACTCAGCCGGTAAACTCCTACACCCAGCCGGACTTGTGGATTGTCGATCTTACACCGAACGCGAAGCCGCGAAATTTGACCGACAAGTTCGATTTCGACATCGGGGATGGACCTTTCGGCGATAATGCGCCACCGCGCGCGGGCGGTCGAAGCGTTCCGATCTGGACACCGGATGGACGCAGTCTGGTGGAAACTTACGGCAAGGAAGGCAAAGCAATTCTCGGATCGTTCGATGCGACAAGCGGCGCCGTCAGCGATCTGGTCAATGGCAATCAGGCAGTCTCCCGGTTTCGCGCGTCCAACGACGGCTCAAAGATTGTTTACGCAGTCTCCACGGCGACCCGCGTCGGGGACTTGTTTGTGTTAGATCGACAGTCACCCAACGCGCAACCGCGACAGCTGACCGAAGTAAACAAGGAGCTTTTCTCGAAACTCAATCTGACCGAGCCGGAAGAGATTTCGTATAAGAGTTTCGACGGCAAAACCATTCAGGCCTGGGTGCAAAAGCCACCGGACTTTAATGCCACGAAAAAATATCCGCTCATTCTTAATATTCATGGCGGGCCACACGCGGCTTACGGCTACGTTTTCGAGCACGAATTCCAATGGATGGCGACGAAGGGTTACGTGGTGCTATTTCCAAATCCGCGCGGGAGCACGACCTACGGCCAGGATTTCGGAAACGTGATTCAGTACCATTATCCGGGCGACGATTTCAAAGATTTGATGGCCGGTGTGGATGAACTGGTGCGTCGCGGCTACATCGACGACAAAAAACTTGGCGTCACTGGCGGCAGCGGCGGCGGATTGCTTACGAACTGGGTCGTCGGACATACGACTCGCTTCGCGGCTGCGGTTTCCCAGCGCGACATCGCGAGCTGGGCGCATTGGTGGTACACGGCGGACTTCACCTTGTTCCAGCCGGCCTGGTTCAAAGGCCCGCCGTTCGACGAGGAACAGGATTTCAAAGCGCGCTCCCCCATCACTTACATCAAGGATGTGAAGACACCGATGATGTTCATTTTGGGAGAAGCCGACTATCGCACGCCGCCCAGTGCTGGTGGCGAAGAAATGTTCCGTGCGCTCAAGTTTCGGAAAATCCCCACGGTGATGGTCCGGTTTCCGGACGAATCGCACGAGCTCTCGCGCTCCGGCAAGCCGTGGCATCGAGTCGAGCGTTTGCAAAATATCGTTGGCTGGTTCGACCATTGGCTGCTCGGCACGCCGAAACCCGAATACGAAGTGGCCCCGAAAGAAGAGGTGCCGCTCAAGCGGGAAAGTACCGAAGAAAAACCGACCAAACCGCCGCGATAAAGTCCGAGCCGAACTGGCGGTTTGCAGGTGGTTCGGTCGAGCGTTCGCGGACGCCAAGGCTTTGGCGTGACAGGCAGAGATCGTCCCTTCATTATTCTTAGGCATGGCTTCTTCGTCCCTCTGGCAGCGCTTCCAGCAATATTTTTTGCGCTACGATGATCTCGGTTTTTCGATCGACATCAGCCGGATGAAATTTCCGGACGATTTCTTCGACAAGATGGGGTCCAAGATCGACAAGGCGTTTGCCGCGATGCGCGACTTGGAAGCGGGCGGCATTGCGAATCCCGACGAAAAACGAATGGTCGGCCATTACTGGTTGCGCAAACCGGCGCTCGCGCCAAATGCGGAATTGCGCGCCGAGATCGAAAACACAAACGCTCGAATCAAAACGTTCGCGGCTGATGTCCATGGCGGGAAAATCAAAGGCGGTCGCGGCGAGAAATTTCAACACGTGCTCTCGATCGGGATTGGCGGTTCGGCGCTCGGACCGCAATTCATCGCCGACGCGCTCGGGACAGCGAAGGACCCGTTGGATATTTACTTTTTCGATAACACGGATCCCGATGGCTTCGACCGCGTGCTCGACAAGATCGACAACGAACTCGCGCGAACAATCATCGTGATCATTTCGAAGTCCGGCGGAACAAAGGAAACGCGTAACGGAATGTTGGAAGCGGAAGCGCGCTTCAAAGCCGCCGGTTTGGATTTTGCGAAACACGCGGTCGCGATCACCGGTGTCGGCAGCGATCTGGACAAGCACGCGGAGGAAAACGGTTGGATTTCGCGCTTTCCAATGTGGGATTGGGTCGGCGGGCGCACCTCGGTGATGAGCGCGGTCGGACTTGTGCCGATGGCATTGGAAGGTTTCGACATCGACGATTTCCTGTCCGGCGCGGCGGCGATGGACGGGCGCACACGAATAAGCGATTTTCGGCAAAATGCCGCAATGCTGCTGGCCTTGATGTGGTTTTATGCCGGCAACGGTCGCGGTGAGAAAGACATGGTGGTGCTTCCTTACAAAGACCGGTTGCTGCTCTTCAGCCGCTATCTTCAGCAGCTGGTGATGGAATCGTTAGGCAAAGAGAAAGATCTCGACGGTAAAATTGTGAAGCAAGGGATCGCCGTTTACGGAAACAAAGGATCGACCGATCAACACGCCTACGTGCAGCAGTTGCGCGACGGCGTTTTGAATTTCTTTCTCACATTCATTGAAGTGGCGAAAGATCGTAAGCGTGCGGCTTTCGAAGTGGAGGATGGCTTTACCAGCGGCGATTATCTGCATGGATTTCTGCGGGGCACGCGGGCGGCGCTTTATGAAAAGGAGCGTGAATCGATCACGGTGAGCATTGCAGAAGCGAACGCGTTCAACATCGGCGCGTTGATCGCGCTCTACGAACGCGCGGTCGGCTTTTATGGTTCACTGATTAACATCAACGCCTACCATCAACCAGGAGTGGAAGCCGGAAAGAAGGCGGCGACTCGATTGCTCCAGTTGCAAGATGACGTTCGCGAAAAACTTTCGCGCGGAACCGGAAAGACCGCGGAGGAAATTGCGCGCGCTATCGACG
>JBEEHZ010000257.1:0-2743 GCA_041167705.1 Verrucomicrobiota bacterium
TCGGGGCCAAGCTCGAGAAATATGAGTGCGCGCTTCCGGCGGAAATTCGCAAAAAATATCGGCGACTTTCCGAGGAAGAAACTCGCACCGCACGATTGAAGTATTCGTCATTTTATGTTTTCGGGAGCGAAGAAAGTTACGGCTATAGCGGTGCCGATTTTGTCCGCGACAAAGATGGCAACGCCGCCGGGATTATGTTTTGCGAGATGGCCGCTTATGCGAAGTCCCGCGGCCGCACGGTCGATCAACTGCTCGATGAAGCCTTTGCCGACTTCGGCTATTTCAACGAGAAGAACGCGGCGCTTTATTTTGAAGGCGCGGAAGGCGCGGACAAAATCGCCCGCTTGGTCGAATCTTATGCCAACAAACCACCGGGCGAGATTGCCGGATCAAAAGTCATCGGCATCACCGATTTCGAGAAACAAACCATTCGTGACGTCGAAGGCGACGTGATTCCGAAACAGAAGATGTCGATCTTCGAGTTGGAAGACAAAACGCGAATTGCGGTGCGCGGTTCGGGGACCGAACCGAAGATTAAGTATTACATTTTCGCGCAGGAGCGGCCCGACAAAGAAAAATTCAGCGCCGAACAACTAAACAAAATTAAAACCAATGTCGGCCGCCGGCTCGAAGACATTTGGAATTGGATTGAAAAGGATGCGCGCGAGCGTCTGAAATGATAAGCTGCGCGGCGCCGGGAGCGGTTCAAAAAATTGGTATGAAACGCGAGATCAATTTGAGCGGAGGCGAGATCACACTTCTCAAAACGCTGGGGCTTTCCGGCACGCCGATTTACGGCAAGCTCCTGATCGACCGCATCGGCGAGATGGAGTCGGCCGAATTCCTGGACGAATTGAGCGGGCTTATTTCGCTCGGCTACGTCCTGTGCGACAAGGTGAATGTGCGGACAATGGACGATGTCGAGCACGCCGTGTTTCGTGTGAACGCTTCCTACGCGCGCGATCTGCGCAACGCCCTGCATCCCGGCCGCCGCCGAGAAGAAAAATCACGACGGCGTCGACGAGAGTGACGCCACGCGACGCTCCAAATCCCAAAACCGCGAACTCCAGGCAAATTTCAATCATCGAACTCCAAATTTCGGAAAGCTCCAAAATCCATAACACGCGCCACGGGCCATTTGAAGATTGGTGCTTGATGCTTCCCTGGGTTTTGGAGATTGGGATTTGGAACCTTCAATTGCGAACGTGCTCCGAATAGCGAAAATCCTCTGGCCGTGGCTCGCCGCAATCGCGAGCGGATTGCTGGTCGCCGCTTGTTTCCCGCCGTTCAATCAAAGCTGGCTTTGCTGGATCGCGCTCACGCCCCTGATTGCGGCAATCTGGTTTTCGGGTGAGAACTCACGCCGGCGCTGGCTGCACAATCTGTTACTCGGTTATCTCGCCGGGATTGTTTTTTTTACGGGGACGTTCGGCTGGCTCGGGGCGCTCGGAGATTTATACCAAAACTTTTTTCTGCACGGACTCTCGTTCCTATTGTCGATCTATCTCGGACTCCATTTCGCATTTTGGGCCTGGCTCGTCGGCTTGATAAAACCTGAGGCGTTCACCGCTTCGTGGCGAAATTTGCTTGTCGCATTGGTGGCCGCATCCGCGTGGGTGACGCACGAATGGACACGCGGTTGGCTCTTCAGCGGTTTTGGTTGGAACGGTCTCGGTGTCGCGCTCCACGCCGAGTGGCCGATGATTCAAGTCACTGAATTCACCGGCGTGGTCGGATTGTCCTTTGCGATCGCGTTCGCGAACATTATCGCGGTCACCACGCCGCTTCGCCTTTTTGCGGAAGCGCGAACGCATCGAATGCGCCCGCATTTCGATCTCACGCTCACAATGGTCGGCATCGTCGCGCTGCTCGCATTCGGTTTGCATCGTGCGCAACATCCATCGCCTGGCAGGCCGTTTCGAATCGCGGCCGTTCAGACCAACGTCTCGCAAATGCAAAAACTCGAAGGGCTGCCTGCCGAGCAGGTCCTGGATAGTTGCGATAGGCTCAGCGCGCTGGCCGTTCAACGTCAACCCGACGTTAAATTGATCGTGTGGCCCGAAGGTTCGCTTCCGCAAAGGGTCGGTTACGACAATTTAGCTCTCCAATTCCCGGCTATTCTGGCGGAGCGCTCAGGAGCCGACCTTCTCTTTGGCGCGGATTACGAAGAAGGCGATCGCGCCTACAATGCTGCGCTGCTCGTTTCGCCGAACGGGGAAAGCCAAGTGTACCGAAAAGTGCATCTTGTTCCGTTCGGCGAATACATTCCGCTGCGGCATTCTTTTCCGCCGTTTGCCGCGATCGCGGGCATCTGGGTGCCGGGCGACTTCAACGCCGGTACTGAACACACCGTATTCGATCTGACCAACGCCGATGTTCGCGTCGCGCCGCTTATCTGTTTCGAAGACACCGTCGGCGATCTTGTCCGGCGATTTGTCGTTAACGGCGCGAATCTTCTCGTTGATGTGACGAATGACGGCTGGTTCTTGCATTCCTCCGGTTCACACCAGCACGTTGCCAACGCGGTCTTTCGCTGCGTCGAAAATCGGCGCCCGATGGTCCGCGCAGCTAACACTGGCGTCACTTGTTTTGTAAACGAGTTCGGACGGGTCACGAAGTTTCTGCATGACGAAAAGGGGAGTACATTTGTCGAAGATGTGCTCAACGGCGAAGTGAGCGTCCCGCAAGATCGACAATTGACGTTCTACACCCGGCATGGCGAATGGTTCGCGGAGTGTTGTGC
>JBEEHZ010000258.1:0-2517 GCA_041167705.1 Verrucomicrobiota bacterium
TAGGCATTCAGAAGGCAAGAGTAGTCGGACACGATATCGGTCTGATGGTTGCGTACGCGTATGCCACACAGTTTCCTAACGAAACCGAGAAGCTCGCGATAATGGATGCTTTTCTTCCAGGCGTTCCCGGATGGGAAGCGATCTACAACGCGCCGAATGTCTGGCATTTTCGTTTTAACGGCGAATACCCGGAAAAGTTGGTGCAAGGACGTGAGCGCATCTATTTCGAATATTTCTGGAACGTGTTTGCGGCCGACAAGACGCACTCGATTCCGGAAGCAGATCGAAAAGCTTACACCGAAGCATATTCGAAACCGGGACGGATGCGTGCGGCCTAGGCCTATTTCGCTTCGTGGCCGCAACTGGCCAAAGATTTCGCTCAACTTTCCCAAACGAAACTGACAATGCCCGTACTGTCGATCGGCGGCGAAAAGTCGTTAGGCAACGAGCTGGCGGCACAGATGAAGCTGGTCGCGACTGACGTTACGGTCGTGGTGCTGCCGAACACTGGCCACTGGATCCTCGAGGAGCGACCGAAGGAAACAACCGATGAGCTGGTTAAATTTCTTTGACTCCGCCGGATGGGCAGACAAGAGGTCAGAAGTTATAACAATTCGACCGGGTCGCCTTTGCGGATCATTCCTTCCGTGAGCACGGCGCCATACACACCGGCCATGCCTTCATGCGCTTGCGCGACGGCTTTCAGTATCGCCGGCGTTTTTTCCGCGGTGTCGGGATCGAGCGTGATCATCATGCAACGCGCATCGCGCTGGAGAACGGCGACGGTTACTTTGGAGCCGATGCGCAACGAGCGACCGACGAATTTATCTTCGGCGAAACCTTCGGACGACGTTAGATCGACATAAACATTTGCGCGAAAGCGACGCTTATCGACGGCCACGCCGGTTTCCTCGCGCAGTTTTTCCGCCGTTTGCACCGCGAAGATCGACAACGGACGGCAATCGGTGATCGCCTTGTCCGAACGAAGCAATGTGAGCTCGTGATTTCCGTCACTGTTTAATCGCAGATTGTCGATCAAAGCCGGGTCATTAATCGCGAAAGTTTTCCCGTCTGGCGTTTCGACATCGACCATCAACTCGGATACGTCAGCCGAGATCGGATTCAGGTTTGGCGATAACTTTTCCGCCTCATCCAGGTTGACCGGTCGCGCCGCCTTTTCCGGATCTCGGAAGCGCGCCCAGTAACGAATCATTTGACGTTGATCGCGTCCGGTGAAAAACGGAAAACCTTTTGGACTGGCCGAGCTTTCAAAGGCAAAAAGACGATCGCCGTAAACTCCGGGGTAGCCGGCGAAGATCTCGTCCAACTCTTCGCCACGCATGCTTTTGACCGGATAACGCCAAAGGCTTTCAACTTTTCCAATAAAACCCATTGCTACGTTGTTCTTAGAACATCAGAAGTGACGTGTGACAAGTGACGAGACCGAGTCGACAGAAAACGCCGAACGCCCAACTTCCAACGCCCGATGTCGAAGACAGAATTCAATTCCGTCGGCGCGGGGTTGATTCGATAAGAGTCAATGCGGTGATTGCGCTGGTCACGGCCAAGGCAGCGCCGATGGCCATGATCGTTCTAAAGCCGGACACAAACGATTCATCGATCGCGCGGCGAATCATTTGTTGTGTTGCCGGCTCTTGATCTTCCGGAATCGCTATGGCAGCCAGCTTGGTGCGTTGCGCCTCCAAAGATTGAGACACTGACGGCGGCAACTTCGATTCCGAGAGTCGCCGGTCGAGCCGGTCGTTGAAAACGTGGAGCATCACGATCCCAAGAACTGCGATGGCGAGTAGACCAGCCGTTCTCGCGACAGCGTTGTTCACGCCCGATGCGATCCCGGCGCGGTTTTGGGCGACGGAGTTCATCACTGTGGTGGTAAGCGGAGCCACGCTGATCGCCATCCCTAAGCCGAGAATGACGATCGGCAGAAAAAAATTTGTCCAGTAGTTGCCGCCGACGTTCGGGAGCATGAAAAGCGCGAACCCGGCCGCCGCGATCAATGGACCGACAATGAGCGGAAGTTTTGCTCCGTAGCTTACGATGAGTCCGCCCGACCAACGCGAGAGAAAGGAAATGATCAGGATGAAAGGCAAGAGTGCCGCGCCGGCCGCGGTGGCGGAGTAATGCTGGACCTGAATCAAATTGAGCGGCAGGAAAAACAGAGTCCCGCCGAGCGCGGCGTAGAGCAGAAAAGTCAACAAGTTCGCTCCGCTGAAGGTGCGGACGCGGAAGAGCGCGAGCGGCAGCATCGGCTGAGAAATTCGCCCTTCTATTAAGAGGAAGACAATCAGGAGCACTGCCGCCGCAATCAGAACGACAATGACCGATCGATCACCGAACCCGAGTCGCGACGATTCGATCAGCCCGTAAACGAGCGCGCCCAGACCGGTCGCGGCCAGAATCGCGCCCAGCCAATCGACCCGTGTTTTCTCCTCGTCCGAATTTTCCGCAACGTGCCGAAGCGAGATCAGGATGACGAGAAGGGCGATTGGAAGATTG
>JBEEHZ010000259.1:0-8144 GCA_041167705.1 Verrucomicrobiota bacterium
GTAGCTGAGCGTTGACCGGCACCAATCGCCACCTGCCCTGAACTTCCACTCAGTGTGTAATCGGTTCCGTTGATTGCGGCGCCGCGCATCACGTAACTGACAGTCACTGGTTGTGAAACGGCGACTGAACTCGAGAACGTGAATGTTGCGTCGTTTCCTTCAATGACGCTACTTGGCGAAACCGAAACCGTGATCGTCGGAGTTACCGAAGGGGTTGGTGACGGAGTCGGCGTCGCCGAAGGCGTGCTGCTCGGCGTTGGAGTCGCGGTTGGCGTCGGTGTAGCAGTCGGAGTCGGTGTGGATGTTGGAGATGGCGTTGCAGTTGGCGTGGCCGTCGGTGTCGGAGTTGCAGTTGGCGTTGGTGTCGATGACGGCGTTGGACTTGGAGTCGTACTCGGAGTGGGAGTTGGGGTCGGCGAACCACTCTGCACCGTCACCACGACTGCGTCGTACGCGACCGCGTGGACAGCGTCATCCGCACTCAACTCAAACGTGTACGATCCCGTTTGCGTAAAATTGACGAGCGTTGTCGCGGCGTTTGGATTCACGAAGTTCACCGGTGCTGGCCCGGAATAAAGTTTCCACAGGATCGTCGCCGATCCGCTTGGATCGACAATCGTGCCGGTCAGCGTCGTGCTGAGCGCACTGATGCTTTGATCGGTGCCGGCATTGACACTTGGCGCGCCGGGCGATCTCGGTCCTTCAGTTGGCCCGGTTGTTTGGATCACTTCGAAATTGCTGACGTCGATCGTGGAAAGATTGCTGAACGCCATCGACGAAAACCGATCGTCCGGGCAAACAGAGATGGAAAAAAATCCGCCGCTGTTATCGGCCACGATCGCGCCGTATTTCTTGAGCGCGTAACAGACCGCCTTCTCTTCAATGGTCCAACCGCTCGGCACAACAAAACTCGCCTTCAGCCGAAATCGCTGACCCATCGCCGGATATTGGGTCGATGTTGCCGAAATCGATGACGCGTAATGGTTCGCCGGATAAATGTATTCGCGCCGCGTTTTCGGGACACAGAGCCGGACCGCGTGTTCAACCGCGCCGCGCTCGCATTCGTCATAACGCACCAACGCCGCAAACATTGGTAGTCCGGCTGCGTCACCGGAAGTCCAGCCGGCGGTGCGCAACGCATTGGAATTGAGATCGAACTTCGCGCCGACGGATGCTTGCCAGCCACTCGTGGTCAATTTCATCTGCCACGTTTCCCAAATTGAACCGACTCCCGGCGCAACGATGCTGCCGTGCCGATCACCGCCGACATTAGTGACGTCCATTTGCCATTGCTGCAAAGTGAGCGTGCCGGTGTCTTTCGGCCAGGTCTCGATCGGCATATTGGACGGAATTGGGTAACTGCCGTTCGGGTAAGTGCCGCCATCGAGATCGGATTCGTCCGGATAGTCGATAAACGGAATCGTGACCCGCGACTGATTATCCGGCACGAGCACGTAATTCATTTCGTAAAACGGTCGCAGTGTTTGCCGGGTCGATGATAAATCCGATTTTAGCTGCGTGATCATTGCCGCCGAGTTGGACAAAAGCGGACGGCGCGAAATGTCTTCATTCCACGGATTCGTCACCGGAAAAATTTGCATCGCCGAAACGATGGCGTCGGCTTGCGACGTATTGAACAGGGTCGACGTCGTAACTGTTGGCGCCGGCCCGAGGATCCGGCCTTCCTGATTAATCCGCTCCGATTGCGCCGCCGCTGTGACAACAAAGCTGAGAATGAACGAGACTGTCGCGTTACTAATTCTTCGTCCAAGATCGACTGCCGTTCGTCTTTGAATTGGACGTTCGGCGTTGGACGTTCGGCGTTTGGCGTTTTCTTGGTCTATCTTCATCCGTTATATTTGTCCCTGAACGCACAACGTCCCGCGGCTGCGGGACAAGGCGCTGAGCTAACGGAGAAGCGGTCGTTTTCTCAGCAAGATTTGCGCTAATGGCTCGGCGAAATAACAATTAACTGGCTCGCCCGTAACCGAGCAGTGTGGCAAAACATAACCGGATAATCCCAAAGGCGGCGGCGGATCGGAGATCCCAATTGCCATCCAAGTTTTCCCGGTTGCAAGTCCCCAACGCCGGAAATGTCTCTCGTTGACATAAAACCAGCTTTCTGGAATTCTGGCTATATGAAAACGACCCTCGATCTTCCAGCTGATCTCATGCGCGCGGACAAGATTCGCGCGGTGCAGGAAGAGAAGAAACTAAAGGACGCAATCGCGGAGTTAATCCGTAAAGGCATGGCCGCCGGCGGAAAGCGAGCGCTGAAAACACCCAAGCCGGTCAAGTTGCGTGGTGGCCCGATCACACCAAAGGAAATCGAAGCGGCGGTTGCGTGGGGTCGCGATTAGAGCATGCTCCTCGTCGATACCAATGTCGTCGTTTATCTTCTGATTGACGGCGATTACACCGAAGCCGCGCAAGAATTACGCACCCGCGATCCTGACTGGCGCAGCGAAGCTTTCCTCCTCGTTGAATTCACGAATCTTCTCGTCTCATCGATCGCGAGGAAGAGGACGACGCTTTCGTTGGCTCAGGACGTTCTCGCAACGGCCGCCGCCTTATTCGATGGAAAATTGGGACGCATCCCTGCCCCATCCGTGTTGGCAATCGCCGCCCGCCACCGAGTCAGTGCCTATGATGCGCGCTTCCTCGCCCTGGCAGATCAACTCGGATGCCGCCTTGTCACTGAAGACGCCAGACTGCGCTCCACCGCACCCGCATTGACTCAATCTTTGGCTGAGGCACTCGCCACTAGTTAGACAGCTGGTCTTACCCGCTCGAAATCGATGAAGATAGACAACTTCCTTACCGAACTCAAAAGGCGCAACGTTTACAAAGTTGCGGTTGCCTATGCCGTCGTCTCCTGGCTCCTGATCCAAGTCGCGACGCAGGTCTTTCCATTCTTTGAGATTCCGAACTGGGCCGTTCGCCTTGTTGTGTTGCTATTGATACTTGGTTTTCCGGTCGCACTGATTCTCTCCTGGGCATTTGAGATAACGCCGGAAGGAATCAAACGTGAATCGGAGATTGCGCCTAACGAATCGATCACGCATCATACCGGCCGAAAAATTGTTGCTCTTACCATCGCGCTTGCGGTGATCGCGGCCGGTTTGCTCGCGTATCAGCTTTGGGGGCCAAAAAGATCGGCAACCGCGGAGAAGAATGTTCCAAGCGAAAACGCCGCTTCAGTTCCGGACAAAAGCATCGCCGTCCTGCCATTCGAAAATCTCAGCGACGACAAATCGAACGCCTACTTTTCCGAAGGGATTCAGGACGAAATTTTGACGCGGCTGTCGAAGATCGCGGCGTTGAAAGTTATTTCCCGCACTTCCACGCAGAAGTACAAAAGCGCACCGGACAATTTGCGCGATATCGGTAAACAACTTGGTGTCGCTCACGTTCTCGAAGGCAGCGTGCAAAAAATCGCCAACGCCGTGCACGTCAACGTTCAGCTAATCAAAGCCGCGACCGACGAACATCTCTGGGCCGAAAGTTACAATCGCAAACTCGACGATGTGTTTGGCGTTGAGGCCGAGGTTGCGACGGCGATTGCCGACCAGCTCAACACCAAGCTCTCCGGCACGGAGCAAAAAGCGGTAACGAATAAACCAACTCAAAATGCCGCGGCCTACGACGCTTACCTCCGCGCCCTTTCGATCGAGCACAACAGCTACAACTACGACGCCTACGGGCAGGCCGAGCACGTTTACACCTACGCGGTCCAGCTTGATCCGAATTTCGCGCTAGCTTGGGCGCGGCTCTCAATCATTCGCAGCTTTCTTTATTTCAACGCGATCGATCTGACGACCAACACCGCCGCCGCCGTGAAAGAGGCGGCCGATCGTGCGATGACGCTCGCGCCTGAAGCCGGCGAATCGTGGATCGCGCAGGGTTCATATCGCTACCGGGTGTTGCGCGATTTCGAAGGCGCTATCGCGGCATATCAGGAAGCGCAAAAGCGATTGCCGAATAGTTCATTGGTTTACGAGTACCTCGCTTTCGTGCAACGGCGCCTGGGTCGATGGGATGAAGCGGAAGCGAATTACAAGAAAGCGCTCGAACTCGACCCACGGGATATTCAATTGCTCAACTCGTTGGGCAACGAGTTTTACGCCTACTTGAGACGATTCGACGAGGCACTCGCGATCATTGATCGTTCTTTGCAACTTGCGCCCGATGACGAGGTCGGCCATGCCGGCAAGGCGGGCCTGCTCCAAGCTTCGGGACGTCTGGAAGAAGCGAGGCTTGAGTTGGCGCACGTGCCGCCCGAACTGACCGATGATTGGATCATCGGCGCCCGCCTTAATCAGGCAACTTATGAACGCAACTTCGATGAGGGAATCAAGGCCGCCCAGCGAAAGCTCAGCTCGATCCCTCCGGGTCAGGCGCTCGATTCGTTCGAGAAATCGTTTCTGGTTGAGCTCGGGCAATTTCAGGAGTGGTTAGGCCAAAAGGATGAAGCGCGTCGTACTTTTGAGCGCGCAGTCCATGAAATCTTGCCAACGCCGGAATCGATTGTCGTCCTCGATGCGAATGGCACGAGTGGCACTCTCGCTTTTGCCTATGCCGGGTTAGGCGAAAAGGAGAAAGCTTTGCAGCAGGCGCGGAACACCGTCAAAGGGTACGAAGCCGACGCGGTGAGCAAACCGCAGGCAGAGATCGTGCTCGCTCAGATCCAAGCGAAGTTCGGCGATCACGACGGCGCAATTGCTGCCCTGCCCCATCTTCTCGAAGTACCAGCCGGACTCACCGTCGCCGATTTGAAATTCAATCCGCTGTGGGATCCGCTGCGCAAAGATCCGCGGTTTCAGAAACTTTGCCAGGAACCGAATAAGTGAACGAGAAGCCTTCGTTCTTTGGCGAGCTGAAGCGGCGCAATGTTTACAAGGTTGCGGTCGCCTATGCGGTTGTCGGATGGTTAATCGCTCAAATCGCGACGCAGATATTTCCTTTCCTGGAAATCCCCAACTGGGTGGTGCGTTTGGTGATCGTGTTGATTGCGATTGGCTTTCCAATTGCGCTGGTGATCGCCTGGGCCTTTGAAGCCACTCCGGAAGGAATCAAGCGAACGGAAATCGCCGACGCGATGCCGGCGGCGGCGGGACGGAAGAAGCACGCCTGGATCTACGTCGTTGTGATCGGCGCAGTGATTTCGGTAGGATTGTTTTCTGCAGGCCGGTACACCGCTGGAAGCAAAACGACGGCGTCGCCTAACGATGTTTCGAATAAATCGATCGCGGTGCTACCACTGGTCAACACCAGTGGCGATCCGGGGAACGATTATTTCTCCGACGGGCTCTCGGAAGAGTTGATCGCGGTTCTCGCCAAAATTCCGGGTCTCAAGATCATCGGCCGCAGCTCTTCGTTTCTTTTTAAAGGAAAGTCCGACGACAGCCGAACGATTGGCGAGAAATTGGGCGTGGCGAACCTGCTCGAAGGCAGCGTCCGCAAACAAGGGGAACGTGTCCGCATCGTCGCAGAACTGATTAATGCGGCCGACGGTCGAGAACTCTGGTCCGATACATACGATCGCGAGTTGAAGGATGTTTTCGCAGTTCAGAGTGAGATCGCCGTCGCGGTGACCGACCAGCTCAAGATTAAACTCCTCGGCGCATCGGCGAAATCCGACGCGGCACCCTCGAACGACAATCTCGCCGCTTACAATGCCTTGCAGCAAGGGAAATTTTACTTCGGCCTCGGCAGCGAAAACGGCATGCGCAAAGCGACCGAGTTTTATGATGAAGCCATCCGACTCGATCCGCGCTACGCACTGGCTTATGCAAACCAATCTTTAGCCTGGCGGCAATTGGGCGCGACATGGCTGGGCGGCGCTGAGAGCACGGCTGCTTATGACAAGGCGCGAAGCGCGGCGCAGACCGCCTTGTCGTTAGCGCCCAATCTCGCGGAGGCGCACGAAGCACTGGGTTGGATTTTATTAACGTCTGATCTCAACTTCGCGGCGGCCGAAACCGAATTTCGGACGGCTGAGAAACTGGCGCCGGAAGGCGCCCGACCCAAAAGCGCATTGAGCTATCTTCTTGCGGCAGAAGGTCAGCTGCCGGCCGCGGAAGAGATGACCCGAAAAGCACTGGCGCTCGATCCGCTTTCCGTTGCTCACTATTTGAATCTTACCCGAGACTTGATCGCGCGGAACCGCTACGACGAGGCCGAAGCAGCCGCGCGCAAAGCACTGGAACTCCAACCGGCCGCCGCTCGACTTCACACTTACCTGGCTACGATTGACCTGCTTCGGGGAAAACCGGCGGCGGCTCTGCAGGATGCGCAGCAAGAATCCCCAGGATTTTGGAGGGATTATGCGCTGGCTCTGGCGACGCAGGGGCAGAGCGATCGTGCGGCTGCCGACGCCGCTCTGGAAAAATTGATCCACGAGGATGCGGTGAACGGCCCCTTCCAAATCGCCGCCGTCTACGGGTTGCGCAAAGAACCCGACAAAATGTTTGAATGGCTCGACCGTGCCTATACCGCGCGCGACTCCGGATTAACACAATTGTTAGTCACGCCCTTCATTCTCACTTACAAAAATGATCCGCGCTTCGCTGCATTCTGCCAGAAACTGAAGTTGTCGGTACCGACCACCGTCGTCACGAAATCATGAGCGACAAACCTTCGTTCTTTTCTGAACTGAAGCGGCGGAACGTCTACAAGGTGGCCGTCGCGTACGCAGTCGTCGGCTGGCTGGTGATCCAGATTAGTTCGACCGTGTTACCCACATTTCATGCGCCGGAATGGGTGGTGCAGACGCTCACGGTGCTGGTGGCGCTCGGCTTCCCGATTGCGCTAGTGATGGCGTGGGCGTTCGAAGCGACTCCGGAAGGAATCAAGCGGACGGAGATCGCCGACGCGATGCCTGCTACGTCGGGACATAAAAAGCACGCCTGGATTTACATCGTTGTGATCTGCGGCGCGATTTCGGTGGCGTTGTTTTTCCTCGGTCGCTACACGGCGGGAAACAGAACATTGGCCTCGCCTCACGAGCTGTCGAACAAATCGATCGCCGTATTGCCGTTCGAAAACCTGAGTAGCGACAAGGAGAACGCGTATTTCGCCGAGGGAATTCAGGACGAAATCCTGACTCGGCTGGCGAAAATCGGTGCGCTAAAAGTTATTTCGCGAACATCGACATCGCATTTTGCGAGCAGTCCGCAGAATCTCCCTGAGATCGCACGACAGCTCGGAGTCGCTAATATTTTGGAAGGCACTGTGCAAAAGGCGCGTGACGCCGTGCATGTGAATGTGCAATTGATCCGCGCGGCCACGGACGATCATCTCTGGGCCGAAAGTTACGATCGCAAACTGGACGACATCTTTGGAGTTGAAAAAGAAGTGGCGCAAAACATCGCCGCTGCACTGAACGCGAAGCTCACCGGTGCGGAAGAACAAGCCATCGCGCAGAAACCTACCGCTAACCCGGCCGCCTACGAAGCTTATCTCCGAGGTAATACGCAGTTTTGGGAGATCAACGAACAGTCGTTGCTGGCTGCCGAAAAATCCTATAAAGAGGCAGTTGCCCTTGATCCACAGTTTGCGATTGCGTGGGCTGCGCTCGCTCGACTAGACGCGGTCCTATTTTTGATCGAAGACACTACCGCGGCACGACGCACAGCTGCAGAACAAGCACTCAACGAAGCTGAGCGTTTACAGCCGGGGGCTGCGGAAACAAAGGTAGCACGTGGCTACTTCAACTACCTCGTGCAGCACGACTTGAAGGGGACCGTCGATCTCATGGAGCAGGCGCATCGGATGTGGCCAAACAACGCCGAGGTTTTACAGCTCTTGTCATTTGCCGCCGCCCGTCTTGGCGAGTGGAACAAGTCCGACGATGCGTTGGATCAGGCCGTCGTTTTGAACCCAAGGGATCTCGCAACGCGCAGGTGGGCCGTGCAAAACCGCTTTGACGCGCGCGATTTTATCGCGGCACGCCGTATGACCGACGACGCGCTGCAAGTTTGGCCGGATGAACCAAACCTACTGGGCTACAAAGCTCAGACCTACCAGGCTTCGGGCCAGCTCGATGAAGCACAGGCGCTCGTAGCTCGGATAAAGCCGCGCTGGAGAGACTACGATGCTATTTCCACTCTTTGGTATCAGGCCAAGCTGCGACGCGATCCGGC